>JAIFNF010000296.1 GCA_020047885.1 Gammaproteobacteria bacterium
ATCGCATTGCCGGTCTGAATGCGCGGGTCATTGCCATCAAACCCCGTGACGCCTGGCGCTTTGGCTACCGGTTGTGGCTGGATCAGCGCCATGCCATGGTGCTGCGTTCCGCGTTGCTGGATGACCAGGGTCAACCGCTCGAACAACTGATGTTCACTGATTTGCAGGTCAAACCGCAAATCGACGAAGCGGCTTTCCAATCCCCCGCGTTGCCTGAAGGTACCTCGCCCGCTGATCCGAACGAGGTGCAGGCTTTGCCGCCGGTGGGCGAATCGGTGCAGGACTCGGCCTGGCGGGTGGAGCAGTTGCCTGCCGGGTTCGTCAAGGTGCTGCATAACCGGCTCGCGGAGAGCGCTGGACGGCATCAGACGGAACATCTGGTGTTCGCCGATGGCCTGGCGACCATCTCGGTGTTTCTGGAAAAACTGGATGGCGATCCTGCGTTGTTGCAGGGCGCTTCCCAGCTCGGCTCGATGAACGCCTTCGGTAGATCTGTAGAGGGCTATCAGGTGCTAGTCGTGGGGGAAGTCCCCGCTGCGACCGTACAGCGGATTGCTGCGGCGATTCAGCATGATTCGGAGGCGGCTGCAAAATGATTGAAGAACGCGCTGTGGTAGCCGAAGCGGGGATTGGCTATGCCTGGGTAGAGATTCAGCGCCATTCCTCCTGTGGGAACTGTGCGTCCAGCGCGGGTTGCGGGACAGCGACCCTGGCCAAAGCCTGGGGTTCCCGTACCCTGCGCACCCGGGCGTTGTCGGAACTGTCCCTGCAACCCGGCGATGCGGTGATGGTCGGCCTGGCGGACGGCGTATTGTTGCGTGGCGCGTTGCTGGCCTACTTGTTGCCGCTGGTGCTGCTGCTGGTCGGGGCGCTCCTGGGTCAAGCTGCGTTTGCCGGCGCGGGCGAGGAGCCGGTGATTCTGTGCGGAGTCATTGGCTTGGGACTGGGTTTTCTCGCCGTGCGCGTGATGTCCCGCCGGTTTCGCGATGATCCGCGGTTTCAGCCGGTGGTATTGCGGGTTTGTGAGGCGAGCTCAAAAACCGGGATGAAAAGTACGGGTTCAATCTAGCTGTTATACAACTTATTGATTCACAAAGAATATGAGTTTATCCGCCTAATGAGTTCTCACTACTGGAGTCCCGTCGTTCACCGGCTCACCCCTTATGTACCGGGCGAGCAACCGAAGCTGAGTCATCTGGTCAAGCTCAACACTAACGAAAATCCCTACGGCCCCTCGCCCCGGGTGATTGAGGCGATCCGCGCCGAACTGTCCGATGCCCTGTGCCTGTACCCCGACCCCAGCGCCGAGTCCCTCAAACAAGCCATCGCTGACTACTACGGCGTCACCCCTGCGCACGTCTTTGTCGGCAACGGCTCCGATGAAGTGCTGGCGCACGTCTTCCAAGCCCTGTTCCAGCATCCCGCGCCCTTGCTGTTCCCGGACATCACCTACAGCTTCTATCCGGTCTACTGCGGGCTGTACAGCATTGATTATTCAACAATTCCCCTGGCCAAAGATTTCACCTTGCGCGTCGCCGACTATCTCCAACCCAACGGCGGCATCATTTTCGCCAACCCCAACGCCCCCACCGGCTGCCTGCTGCCCCTGATGGACATCGAATGGCTGTTGGAGCGCAACCGAGATTCCGTGGTCGTCGTGGATGAGGCGTACATCGACTTCGGTGGCGACACCGCGATAGCCCTGGTGAACCGCTACCCGAACCTGCTGGTCACGCAGACCCTCTCCAAATCACGTTCGCTGGCGGGCTTGCGGGTCGGGCTGGCGGTCGGTCATCCTGAACTTATTGAAGCGCTGGAGCGGGTCAAAAACAGCTTCAATTCCTACCCACTGGATCGGCTGGCTATCGCGGGCGCGGTCGCTGCGTTTGCCGACCGTGAGCATTTTGAACGCACTCGCCAAGCAGTCATCGCCAGCCGGGAAGAACTGACTGCCGATTTGGAGAACCTCGGCTTTGCCGTGCTGCCTTCCGCCGCCAACTTCATTTTCGCCCGCCATCCCCAGCGGGATGCCGCTCAGTTAACCGCCGCCCTGCGGGAACGCCAGGTCATCGTTCGGCATTTCCGCCTGCCGCGCATCGACCAGTTTCTGCGCATCACCATCGGCAACCCGGCGCAGAATGCCGCGCTATTAGCGGCGTTCCAGAACATTCTGTAGTCGCCATGGATAACCTGCCAAGTCGATGGTTCTCCCTCGGTTATGCTCATGGTTATGCTATACCTTTCATTTATCCCTGACTGTTGAGGAGGCCACCAATGACATCCTTGGCTCTGTCCCTGCCGCCCACACTGGAGCGGTCGCAACCCCGGCCTGCAGTTTCCAGGCCTCCGCTGCGCCCACTGTTGCATTCGCCCGCCTCCATAGGCGACACCGTGCCAGTGGCAGAGGTTTCCAGGCCTCCGCTGCTCCCGTTGCTGCATCCGCCGGAATCGATGGAGGGCATTCCTTATTACGATGAAGAATTGGACATGGCCCAATCCATTGCACATAGCCAAACGATCCGATCTCTGGGGTCGCTGCTGGATCGGGTCGCCGCCGCCGCCGGGTTGCTCGCAGTGAGTGACAATCCGGTGTGGTACTGGCTACCGGACGCGCCGCAGCAAAAGGCTCTGTATCCCGATTATGCGCTGACGGCAAATCCGGACGCGTCACGGTTGATGGCAACCGAATTGGTGCTGGCGGTGGAGGTGGTAAGCACCGCTAAGCCGGTGAAGGAAGCGAAGGATACGGTGAAGATGCGCGACTACAATGCTGCGCATGGCGTACCGGAATTTCTGCTGATCTACCCGGAACCGGACGATCCGCGGTCCGTGGTGTGGCATCGGTACGACGCACGGCGGGGACGGTATCGAGTGGTGCGGTTGCCGGCGAATCGACGGTATCGGAGCGTGGCGATTCCGGGGCTGGAGGTGGAGGTGCTGCCGCGGTCGGCCTGGCGGTTAGGGTGCAAGGTGCGGGTGTGGTTTAACGGGGTGGAATTCCGCGAGGCGGGTGCGGAAGCCGCCCGCGCTGAACAGGAACACGCCCGCGCCGAACAGGAAGCCCAGGCCCGGCAAGCCGCTGAACAACGGGTAGCACGACTGGCGGAACGGCTGCGGGCGTTGGGGATTGACCCCGACGAAGCCTGAGTCCCGCCGCCCATTCCATCCCGCCTTGGCTAAAAGTACGCTCTCCACGGCAGGCAGGACATTCCATCAGAACGGCAAAACCATGCAACTCACTGAACTGGTCGCCTACACGAACGATCTGCTGGCGGTTGAGAACTTTACCGACTACTGTCCGAACGGCCTCCAGGTGCAGGGTCGCCCGGAAGTGCAAACCCTGATCGGCGGGGTCACGGCCTGTCAGGCCTTGCTGGACGTGGCGATTGAACATCAAGCCGATGCGATTCTGGTTCATCACGGCTGGTTCTGGAAAAATGAAGACCCGCGCATTGTCGGTATGAAACAGCGCCGCCTCGCTACCTTGCTTCGCCACGACATCAGTTTGATCGCCTACCATCTGCCACTGGACGCCCACCCGGAACTCGGCAACAACGCCCAGTTGGCGCAGCGCCTCGACCTGACTATTACCGGAACTGCCGGCGGCAGTGGTCGAACGCCGGGACTGGTGATGTTGGGTGAATTGGCGGAACCGGTCAGCAGCATCGAATTCGCGGCCCGGATTGAAACCCGGCTCCAGCGTCAACCCCTGCATATTGCCGGTAGCGATGCGCCGATTCGCCGACTGGCCTGGTGCACCGGCGCGGCGCAGTCCTTCATTGAAACCGCATTGATTGAAGGCGCGGACGCCTTTCTCACCGGCGAAGCGTCCGAACCGACCGTCCATTTCGCCCGCGAAAACGGCCTGCACTTCTTCGCCGCCGGCCATCATGCCACCGAACGCTATGGCGTTCAGGCGCTAGGCGCACATCTGGCCGCACAATTCCCCTTGCGCTTCACCTTCATCGACATCGACAACCCCGTCTAAGTCATCAGCGCATAGACCCCATACCCGCAGTGCGGTAATATTTCGCCCTGTGCCGCAGACATTATCCGGCTTTCCCCACTGGGGCGCTCGCGGACGCCCCGATGCACGGCATCGGCGACCGCCAGCCTCGGCCAGAGCGACGCAAAACCTTATACACTATGCGGATTGCCCAATCACAATGAACGATAAATTGATCACAGGAGACTGCTTATGAGTACGGTAGCAGCCGTCGACCTCGGCAGGCGCCGCTTTTTGACCGCCACCGCCACCGTAGTCGGTGGCGTCGGCGCAGCGTTTGTCGCCGTGCCTTTTTTAAAATCCTGGTCGCCCAGCGAACGCGCCAAAGCTGCCGGTGCCCCCGTGGAAGCCGATATCAGCAAACTGGAAGACGGTGCCATGATGACGGTTGAATGGCGTGGCAAGCCGGTCTGGGTGGTCAAACGCACACCCAAGATGCTGTCTGATCTGGCCACACTGAACGGCCAGTTGGTCGATCCCCGGTCAGAAATCGCCAGTCAGCAACCGAAATACACCCAGAATGCCAACCGTGCCATCAAGCCCGAAATCCTGGTGCTGGTCGGGATCTGCACCCATTTGGGCTGCTCACCGACCTTTCGCCCGGACATAGCTCCGGCTGACCTCGGTCCTGACTGGAAAGGGGGATTCTTCTGTCCCTGCCACGGCTCCCGTTTCGACCTGGCGGGACGAGTTTACAAGAACGTTCCGGCGCCGACCAATCTGGAAGTCCCTTCCTACCGGTATCTGAGCGACTCCCGCGTACTGATTGGCGTTGACCCGGAGACTGCATAATGGCCAACACACAAGGCACCACCGGCGTCGTCGGCTGGATTGACGAACGCTTCCCGCTGACCAAGATGATGCGCGAGCATCTGACCGAATATTACGCGCCGAAAAACTTCAATTTCTGGTACTTCTTCGGCGGACTGGCGATCCTGGTGCTGATCAATCAGATTCTGACCGGCATCTGGCTGACCATGAACTACAAGCCCTCCGCCACCGAGGCGTTCGCTTCCGTCGAATACATCATGCGCGACGTGGACTGGGGCTGGCTGATCCGCTATATGCACTCCACCGGCGCGTCAGCCTTCTTCGTCGTCGTCTACCTGCACATGTTCCGGGCGCTGATCTACGGCTCCTACAAGAAGCCCCGGGAACTGATCTGGATCTTCGGCG
>JAIFNF010000039.1 GCA_020047885.1 Gammaproteobacteria bacterium
AAATGGCGGACGAACTTCGCCCTGAATATAAAAGGTCAGACTTCGGGGAAATTGTGCGTGGCAAATACGCAAATCACATCAAAGAAGAAAGCAATGTTGTTCTCCTTGAACCCGATATTGCACAAGCGTTCCCCAACGACGAAGCTGTGAACAAAGCACTTCGATATCTGCTCGAAATAGCTGAAGCCTCTAGTCGCCTAACTGGGCGTGGCACCTAACCCTACTAACATGGGGCAGGTAAACGAAGTCGTTAGCCGCGTAGATTAGGTTGCCGCCCTGTTGGCAAACCCGGTCGGCGGGCAACCCTCGGTCAGCGTTTGGGCGAAGTGACAGCGCGATTATTGTCGCCGTTGCTGTGAGGCGGGAAACCACGAAGCCCCATGGCGACCGCAATACTTCCAAATCCCCACATCCGTATCCGACCCCAAAATTTCACCAACGACCTCCATCGTGATGACTTCACCCTTCTTGCGCGAGAAGCCCCGTCCTTTAGGGCAGGGAGGGATAGCGCACCGTGCGTAGCACGGTCAGCGTTTGGGTTGAATTGAGTCATAACTTGTTGCATCCTATTGCCAATGCATTAAGGCACCTACGCGGTAAACTGTTTCCAATGCAGAAAAGCCACCGACTGCCTTCTTTTTAGTCAGGAAATCTGACACCACCGCGAACGGCTAATGACGGGTAAGAGGATGGAGCCGCCACTCGTCAGAGTCCTCTTTGCCAGAGGTGTCAATCGGCTCAATGGCCTCCGGGTTTCTCGGTGATAACCCGGAATGAAGGCTAACGTAGCGTGCCATGATCCAAAAAAGATGTGGGGAGTACAGCTACAAGCCTCGCCCTTCAAGGCGGGGTAATTGACTATCCGTCAAGTTCGGAGCAAAGCCTCGCTGGCGAAGACACTGATCCCCGATCAAGGAATCCAAGTGTACCTCGCTTGATTTTTTATACGGCATTGACGTATTATCTATACCATGTACACGGTCATTGAAACCCCCATCTTCAGCGCAGACGCCAAAGCAATTTGGTTCGAGGATGAGCATGGTGAGTTCTGTGCCTGGCTTGCGGCGAATCCGCACGGCGGAGACGTCGTTCCCGGCACCGGTGGTTGCCGCAAAGTGCGCTGGACACGGGCAGGCATAGGCAAGCGCGGCGGAGTGCGGGTAATCTATTTCAACCGGCTGGAAAACGGCGTGATTTACCTACTGGTGATCTACGCCAAAACGGTGCGCGGGAATATTCCGGCACATTTGCTAAAGGCGATTCAAGAGACGATTGAACATGACCACGAAAGACAGTATGACCGGTGAGGAGCTGGGCGAGAAACTGCTGGAATCCATCCGCCAGATGAACGCCGGCCAAGGGACCGTGGTGTACTCGCCGATGATCGCAACCCGCCAGCGTGCCGGGTTGTCGCAAGCACAGTTCGCCGCGCTCCTGGGGGTGTCCGTGCGTACCTTACAAGAATGGGAGCAGGGTCGCCGTCAGCCCAGTGGTGCGGCCAAGACGCTGCTAAAGGTGGCCGATCAGCATCCCGAGGTGCTGTGGGAAGTCGCCGGGGTCTAAGAAATTGTCCGATTACTATCGCCGCTGCTGTGAGTTCGCCCCATACTGATCAGCAGCCAACCCCAGGTCAGCGCCTGCAACGCCAGCGCCAGTCCGAACGCCCAGTGATACCCGGTGGCCGCGTATCCACCGCCGGCCTGGGGCCAATGATTGATGATCGCGCCCATCCCCCATTGCCCGGCGAACGCTGCCACGAACACCAGCAAATTCAGTGCGGTATTCACTCGACCCGCCACACCTGGCGGAAACGCCTGGGTCAGAATCGCGTAAGTCAGCGTGCCGGCGGTGCCAAAGAAGCCAAACAGCGTCCACCACAGGCCGATCGATCCCCAACCGGCCAGCAGCGCCAGTTGCGCCAGCATGAACAGCGCAAGTCCCCCCACCGCAACGCCCAGCGGCGGAATGCCGAAGCGTGACAGGCGGTAGGTCAACTGCCCGAGGCCGAGAAAGCCCGCCACCATCGCGGCGGCAATCCAGAATAGATAATCAGCCGCTGCGACCTTGTCCAAACCGGCCACATCGCGCAGCCACGGCCCCGCCCACAGTCCCTGAATGGCCAGGAACGCCGCCTGCGACAGCACCGCGGTCGGTGCGATTCGCCAGAAGATTGGACTGCGGAAAATCCCCACCACTTCCCGCCATTGCTCACGCAGACCCTCCACTGGCTCCTCATGGCGGCGTTCTGGAACGATCCAAATCAAAGCGGCAGCCACTGCGAAACTCAACCCGGCCAGGATCACGAACAACCCGCGCCAATCGGTCAACTTCAGCGCCGCTTCCACCGGAGCCGTAGCCACCAGCGCACCTAGCCCACCCGCCGCCAGCACCCAGCCATTGACCGCAGGCAGGCGCGACGCCGGAAACCAGACCACGAAGGCTTTAAAACTAGCCATCAGACAAGCCGACACCCCCAGACCGATCAACGCCCGACCGATAATCAACTCGGTGGAATGATGACTCATCGCAAACAGCCCGGCACCGGCTGCCGCGAACAGCAGCAAAATCGCCTCCACCCGGCGCGGCCCGAACCGGTCCAGCAACATCCCCAGCGGCAATTGAAAGGCGGCAAAGGTCAGAAAATACACGCTGGTCAACAACCCCAGATCGGTTGCGTCCAACTGCAGTTCCGCCGCCAGATAAGGCGACAGCACCGCGTTGATGGTGCGGTACAGGTAGGACAGGAAATAACCGGCGGCGAAAGGCAGGAACACCCGCAGCACGACCGCCGTTGGCGACAGGGCGCTGGAGTTGCTCATTCGCGATGAACCAACCGGTAAACCCGCTCAAATAGCCAGGTCACGCCGCGCTCCCGCCAGCGCGAGGATTCCTCAAGGGTATCGAGTACATACAACACTTCAATTTCATGTGTGGCTTCAAACAGCCGACGTACTTCCGCTTCGTCGACCGCAAAGGGCGGTCCCGGCAACACGCGTTGATCGTATTCCAGCGTGACCAGCAGCGTTCGCAGGCCGGGCGGCAATAGCGTATGGAGATGCCCGACATAGCGCTCGCGCATCGGCGGCGGCAGCGCAATCAGCGAAGCGCGATCATAAACGCCGGCGCAATTAGCAACCTGGTGCGGCTCCAGCGCGAAGAAATCGCCGAGCAGAATGCGGATTTCATCCTGCTCAAAAATCTCAAACGCCCCTTCCCGCGACCGGCGCGGCTGCAAGTTGTTCTCCTGAAAAAACGCCTCCACCGCAATCGGACTGATTTCCACCCCCGTCACCGGATAACCCTCCCCGGCCAGCCACAGCAAATCCAGGCTCTTGCCGCACAGGGGCACAAAGACCCGTTGCCCCGGTTGCAGACCCAGCGCACGCCAGAACTGTTGCAGATGGGCGTTAATCTCCTGCTTGTGGAAGCCGATTTCAGCCTGTTCCCAGCGTTCATGCCAAAATGAAAGTTCCATACGCTTCAATACCTCCGTTTTCTAGTAGCGATCATCATTCCAGAGATTAGCCACGGAAAAACACGGAAAAACACGGAAAATTCCTTCTTTTTCTGTGTCATTCCGTGTCATTCCGTGGCTAAAATTCTTGCATTTGGCTGGAGTGAGGATCAAAGGCGGTATCCTCATTTTCAGGAAACCGCCTAAAGTGGGGCAGCCGGCCACCAGGCTCGGCGCGTGAACAACGTCCCCAGACCCTGCAACACATAGCGCAAATCGCCGGCGGTACTGCGTTGGCGGGCGTAGAAGGCATCGCTGAGCAACCGTTCTTCCCAGGGCGCGTTCGGCGGCAGATTCAATGGCGTCGGTCCGATCAATCCGGCAGGCGCTTGATCACTCACCCGTTCCCAGTCTTCCGTCCGGCTATCCACCTGTTCCGGGGTCAGTGGCACCACGCCCACCAGACGCAAATCGCCACTGATCACCGCCAGCAGGCGCGGCAAGTAGCGCAATACCGGCGCCGAAACCGCCCATTCCCGAGCAATAAAGCGCCGGCGCTCCCGACGTCCCCATTCATCGAACCCCAACCGGTTGCCCCGCAACTGCACTTCTTGCAAGGGCGTGTTCACGTTCGCGGTCAGCGCCAATACCAGCGCCAAGGGCCACAGCGGCAGAGACAACCCCAGTGCCAGCAGTCCCAGCAACCGATTGAGCGGTTCGGCCAGCGTTCCCCTTAGCGTCGCATCCCGCAGATCCGCCAGCAGAAAGGTCTCCACCACCGGCAACACCACCCCGGTATCGACGCGAATCAACTGATTTCCCTGGACAATGGCGTTGCGCACGTCCACCAGTTCACCAATATAGGTGTCCGGCAACACCACGCTGTCCTGAAGCGTCGTGTAGCGGTCAATCATCACGCCACTGGATACAACCACCTCGCCATAGAATTCAGCAGTCACCTCGACCCGGCACTGACTGCCTATCCAGACGATACCTTGCCGCAAACTGCGCGGCGAGACTTTCGAGCGCAGTCCCACGGTTAGACCCAAAGCCACCACCCGCCCGGGAATGATCAAACCCGGAAAACGGCCGGCGGCGGCGTCC
The DNA here is from genome assembly GCA_020047885.1 of Gammaproteobacteria bacterium. The sequence goes on from JAIFNF010000039.1 coordinate 4,559, forward strand.
AGATTAGTGCGATGGTAAGCTCGCCACGACTCCAGCCGGTTCAGCGCCGCATCCGGCACTTCCACCACCGGCCAAACCGGCGGCGCGTCCACTGGTTCCACCGACCAGCGCAACGGTTCCAGCCCGCCTTGCCCACCAGCGCGATGCCAACACAGACTTAAAGGCGCGCCCGTGACCCGGCCATGGATCACCGGCCCGGCGATGTCATCCGTCCGTTGCAGAAACGCCGCCACCGCCGCGCCATGCAGCACATCACCGCGCAACAGCAGTAGGTCATCCACCAACCGGGACTGGCAACGTGCCACCACCGCTTCCGGTTCTTCCTCACCCTGGGTCAGCACATAATCCAGCCGTATCCCCCAACGGCTGCCGTCCCCAATGATCGTCCGCACTTCATCAGCAAAGGGTGAAATGGCGATCAGCGCCCGCCGCAGTCCGGCAGCGACCAGCGCCTCCAGGGTATGCTCCAGCACCGGCTTGCCCACGACCGGCAGCAGCGCTACACAGGTCCGATCAGTCAACGGTGCCAGTTCCCGGCCCAGCCGGTCCGCGAAAATAACGGCTTGCATGGTTCAGTACGCTCCCCGGCCCAGCACCACCGCCGGCACCGTTTTCAG
>JAIFNF010000175.1 GCA_020047885.1 Gammaproteobacteria bacterium
AGCGGCCTGCGTTTGGGACTGAATAGCTGGGAGGGGGGTGAACAACGGGCTGAGGCGACCAATCGGCTGCGGCTGGCTCAGGAATTTCTCCGTCGGCAATTGACGCAATCCATCACGACCTATCAAATCAATGATCAACAGGAACGGACGGTCGTGTTTGCCGGGCAAGCGGAGGGTGTCGAATTCGTTGCGCCGATGCTGGCGCAGTTGGGGATGGGTGGATTGTACCGGGTGCGCATCATCGTCGCTGATGGCCGGTTATGGATTCGTTGGCGTCCCTATCTGCCCGCTGATCCAGAGGCGGAGCCTGAGCGGGAGACGGTGTTGTTGGAAGGCGTTTCTAACGTTGAATGGGCCTATTTTGGCTCTGAGCCGGATCAACAACCGGACTCGCCCCGACGCTGGAGTCCCACGTGGACGCATACCCAGCAGCGACCCCAACTGGTGCGGCTGAATCTCCATTTGGGCGGCGAGCCGTGGCCGGATCTGGTGGCGGTGCTGACCGAAGGTAAGCCCTGATGAATGCGGCAACGATCGGCCATTCGCGTGGTATGGTGCTGGTGATTGTGCTGTGGATCGTGACGCTGTTGGCCGTCATGGCTGGCGGTTTCGCCTATTCCATGCGAGTGGAGACGCGCCTGGCGACCAGCGCGGTCGAACGGGCGCAGGCGCGAGCGCTGGCCGAGGCGGGTGTGGTTTATGCGCTGGCCTGGCAACTCGATCCGGAAGCGCAGAAAAAGTGGCCACCGAATGGCGATGCGCAGGACTGGGAATTCGGCGGCGGCCGAGTACGGATTAGCGCGGAAGATGCGGCAGGTCGGATCAGCCTGAATAATGCCAATCCGCAGTTGCTGCAGAAAATATTGACAGAATTGGGCGTGGCGGATACCGATGCGGAAAAGCTGTCTGCGGCGATGGCCGATTGGCGTGATCCGGATGATCAGACGACATCGCCGGGCGGAGCCGAAGATGCTGAATACCGCAGCGCGGGTCGACCCGGACCCAAAAATGCGCTGTTTGATAGCGTTGATGAGTTGCCGCAGGTGCTGGGGATTGACCGGGATACAGCGCAGCGTCTCGCGGGACTGGCAACCGCCGATACCCTGATTTCCGGCATTAATCCGCAGTGGGCTTCGTCTACAATGCTGCGGGCGTTGGGACTCGACGAACAGGCCGTTGCGGACTATGTGAGCGCTCGCGCCCAGGCGGCTACCGAAGGAGCTCCACTGCCGACGCCGCCGTCAGTGGATGGAGTCTCTTTCTTTTCCGGTGGTCGTTCCAACACTTATCATATTGCCGTTGCCGCCCAAGTGGGGACTGGAGCCACCGTTAGCGCGGAAGCGGTGGTTTCAACGCAGAATCCGCCTCAGGGGCAAGTTGCCCGCTGGCTGTCCTGGCGGTTGCGCTGACGGCCTCATTTTGAATTTTTAACATGACGATTGAATCTATGGCGTCTTCCCTTTATCCGCGAATCTTGCAAGGCGATTCCCACTGGAGCCTGGCTGCTTGCTGGCGCTGGCAGCGTGATGGCCTGCTGGGCTGGTTGCCGGTGGGGGTTCGCGGTAAACTCCTCAGCGCTTTTCGGCGATTGATCCTGAAACCGGATCCTGAGGGTTTAGCGTTGTTTCGCCAGGAAGAGGGCGAACTTGAAGCACTGACCCGGCAATCCTGGGAGTTACTGGATCGGGAAACACTGCGCAAATGGATTAAGGCTGAACATCCGTCCGCCATTGTTTTGCAGCTTCCCGCTGATCGAGCGCTGAATCGGGTCGTCACGTTGCCCATGGCCGCCGCGGCGAATTTGCGGCAGGTGTTGGGCTATGAAATGGACCGGCTGACGCCGTTTAACGCCAGTGAACTGTACTATGATGCCCTGATTGTGGAGCGCCACCCGGAACAACGGCGAATACGGGTGGAGTTGTCGGCTTTGCCGCGCCCCGAAGTCGACGCCGTATTAGCAACCCTGGCAGCGCTGGGCGTCGCGCCGGACGTGGTCGAGGTGGCAGGAAGCCGACCGGGCATCAATTTGTTACCGAACGAGAAACGGCCCCGGCGCGGCATCTGGCCCCGGCGCTTACGAAATGTGTTGATTGCGGTCAGCCTGAGCCTGGCGCTGGCGGCAGCCGTGCTACCGCTATGGCAGTATCGAACGCTGGTGATCGGCTTGCAGAAACAGGTCGATGCGTTACAGCGGGAGTCCGGGCACGTGTTGACCCTGCGCGAGCAACTGGAAAAAGCGGTGGAATCCTCGCGATTTGTCTTGCAGAAAAAACAGAACAGTCCGTCACTCATTGAGTTATTGCGCGAGTTGACGACGATTCTACCCGACAATACCTGGCTGGAGCGTTTGCAAATCAAAGGCGATACCGTGCAACTGATCGGTCAATCATCAAGCGCTTCAGCGCTGGTGAGTGTGATTGAGGAATCAAAAGGGCTGGGCGGCGCGGCGTTCGCGTCCCCGGTAACCAATGATCGGCGCACCGGCAAGGAACGATTCGTGCTGGGTGCCCGCGTCGTTGCGGAACCGTGATGAATCCTGCTTCTCCCAGTCTGGCGCATCGGCTCACAGCACTGGTGCTGTTAGTGCTGGTCATCGGCTTGGGTTATGGGCTGGTCGATCAGGTGTGGATGGGACAATACCGTCACTATCAGGCGCACGCCGAGCGGTTGCAGGATCGTTTGCACAATCTGCAGCGGTTGGCGACCGCACGTCCCGAGTTGGAAAAGGCGATCCTGAGTATTCGCGATGACCCGCGCACCGTGGCCTACTTTCTCCCCCCCGCCCCGCCCACGTTGGCGGCAGCCGACCTGCAACAGCGCGTCAAAAGTTTGGTGGAGGGCGCGGGCGGCAATCTGTTAAGCGTTCAGGCTTTGCCGGTGATTGAAGAGGGCGGGGTAGTGCGTGTGGCCGTGGGCGTCACCTTGCAGGGGGATATGGGCGCACTGCAAAAGACGTTGCATGGCCTGGAGTCGCAAGTGCCGCTGCTGTTTGTTGATCATCTCGAAGTGACCGCCCGCCAATTTCGTCCGCGTCTGCCGGATGGCAAGGTCGCTCCGTACAATCGCATTCAGTTGAATGGTCAGTTTGAAGTATCGGGCTACTTGCGCAAGGAGGGCGGCTAGATGTTCGCGCAGGGGTGGCAGCCGTTATTCTGGGGAGTCGTGGCGCTGACCGCGGTGGGCGCGCTAGTTGTGGAGTGGCGGCGTCCGCCGCACTTGCCGGCACCGGCCGTGGTTCAAGCGCCGGATACCGTTACTGTTCCACCTTTGCAACCGTTTCAGCCCTTGCCCTTGTCGCATTATGCCGAAGTGGTGGAACGTCCGGTTTTTATTGAAGCCCGCCGCCCGGAAGTGGATGAACCCGTGGCCGCACCGCTGCAAGCGCCCCCGGTGCCCGATCAGTCGTTGACATTGATTGGGGTCGTGCTGGTGCCGAATACGGTTCCCGCCGCCCTGCTGCGACCTGAAGCGCCCGATGCGGCTAAAGCGGCGCCCGTCCGACCGGGTGTGAGAGTGAATGACCCGCGAAATGTAGCGGCTCGGCCGCGTCCTGCGGATCCTGGCGTCAAAGTGCTGCGCGTTCCTCAAGGGGGAATGGTCGATGACTGGCGGTTGGAAACGGTTCAGGCCGATAGGGTCGTACTGCGCAAAGGCACTGAGGTTCGGGAACTGGCGCTGATGCGTCCATCATCGCCGCCACTCCCTGCGCACCCTGCGAAGCCGACGGCGCAGAAGGCGTCGCCTGCTCCACCACCCGTTCCACCTACTCCATCACCTACTGCTCCGCCGCCTGCACCGCCGCCGGAGTATTGACATGCATTTCAGAGAGTACAGTCCATTGAGCACTATGTGGGTCCGATCATTGATGACAGGGGGATGCCTGGCGGTTTTGCTGGGCGCTTGCGCGACGGTTCCTGAGGGAGAAGCGCCGGCTGAAGCGGATGCCCAGCCGATCATCGCGCCGTCGGCTCCAAGCAGTGCCTCGCTCCAGTTGACTGCCCAGTCCGGAAGGGAGCATTCAGCCATCGTCGGGTCTACCCCACAATCGGCGATCCTGACCGGAACCGGTCAGTTTGTCGATGCCCGCACCGCCCGAAAACCAGCGCCTGCAACGCCTGCCGCCGCGCCATCAGGCAGTGGCGTCACACTCAATTTCGAGGGGGTCAGCATCCGGGATGTGGTGAAGGTGATTTTCGACACCCTCAAGGAAAACTATGTCATTGATCCTCAAGTGCAGGGTGAGGTGACGGTGCAAACGAGTCGGCCATTGACCCAGGAACAGTTGCTGCCAACGCTGGAGACTCTGTTGCGGGCCAGTAACGCGGTGCTGGTGCGGGAGGGTGGGGTCTATCGGATCATCCCAGTCGCCGGGGCGTTGCAACAGGGTAATCTGACGCCGCGCCTGCGAGGCAGCGCCGTGGGTTATAGCGTGCGTATTGTGCCGCTCAACTATGTGAGCGCCCTGGAGATGCAAACGATCATCGCTCCACTGCTGCCGGAGGGGGCGATTCTGCGTGCTGATCCCGCTCGCAATCTGCTGATGTTGGCAGGCACTCCGCAGGAACTCAATAGCGCCCAGGACACGATCGATACCTTCGATGTGAATTGGCTCAAGGGGATGTCTGTTGGTATATTTCGCCTGCGCAGCGCCGACAGTCAGGTGGTAGCGACAGAGTTGAACCAGTTGCTGGGCGAGAGTTCCGGGACGCCGGTTGCGGGTCTGGTCCGCCTGATTGCGCTGAGCAAGCTGAATGCAGTACTGGTGATTTCGCCGCAGAAGGAGTACCTCAAGGAAGTTGGGACCTGGATCGAGCGGTTGGATGGCATTGGCAGTGAGCGGCTGTATGTTTATCAGGTCCAGCATAGCCGCGCGGATTATCTGGCTGAATTGTTAAACGGGCTGTTCAATCTGGGTGGAGGGGGCAGCACGAGTCGGGGCGGCGAACTGGCGCCGGGTTTGCGAGGCGGGCAATTGACCAGTGGATCGGTCAGTGGTGGTTTGTCGAGCGGTGCGAGTTCCGGGATCGGCGGTGCAAGTAGCGGGGGACTGGGTAGCAGTTCGACCGGGATCGGCGGTTCAACCGGAATTGGTCGATCTTCGAGTGGCGCCGCTACGGGTATGGGGAGTTCAACGGGGACGGGGAGTTCGACCGGGACCAGTCGGGTGTTGGGCGGGGCCGTCCCGGCGGCTCCGGCATTGGCAGCATCGGCTCTGGTGGACCCAGTGCGGGGATGGAGGAAGTGCGCATTATCGCGGACCCCGATAACAATTCATTACTGATCTGGGCGACCAGCCAGAATTATGAACGGATCATCAGTACCCTCGAAAAGATGGATGTCAGCCCCCGGCAGGTGCTGATTGAGGCGACCTTTGTTGAGGTTTCCTTGTCCGGCCAGTTGCAGTATGGCGTGCAATGGTTTTTCAACAATGATGTCGGCGGCGACCGCCAGGGCAATGCCTCGCTGGGACTTTCCAA
>JAIFNF010000160.1 GCA_020047885.1 Gammaproteobacteria bacterium
GGCCAGTGAAGGCCAAACGTTATGGCAACGAGGGACTGATGCCCGTCGATAAATATCATTGTCCGTATCGTGGATCCGCCTCGTGCGTAAGCGCCAGTGGCGGTAGTTACTGTGGCGGTTATGGCGGCGATGCACCCATCCGGGGCACGTTGCTGCATTCCGTCCGCTGTCTGGAAGAGAACAACGCGGATTTTGCGTTGTATCGCTGGTTGAAGGCACCACGGGATTTAGCCTATCCCCTGCGGCATCGTTAGTCATTCCCTCATTCCTGAACCGGTGGGTCGGACTTTAATCGGATTCCCGACCCGCCGGTTTTCTATGGCTCAAGCTGAACCCGGACTTTTTGATCGTTTTGCCATTCGCCAACGATCTTCTGGCCATTTTCGTAGAGGACGCCCTGGCCATGCTTGCGGCCACTGCGCCATTCGCCTTCATAGCGGTCGCCGTTGCTGTAGTAATAAACCCCTTGGCCACTGGGCTGATCGTTGGCGAAGTTGCCGACGTATTTGTCACCGCGTGCCGCGTATAGATAAGTCCCCTGACCCTGCTTGCGGCCATTGCGCCATTCGCCATCATAACGGTTGCCGCTGCGATAGTAATAAGTCCCCTGGCCATTGATGACCCCGTTGCGCCATTCGCCCACATATTTTTCGCCGCGTCCCGCGTAAACATAAGTCCCCTGGCCATGCATCTTGGCGCTCCGGAAGTCGCCGGAGTATTCGCTGCCGTCCGGGTACCGGTACGTCCCCCTTCCGTTTTCGCAGTTGCCGCTGAGGCAGTTAGCGGCTTGACCGCTGGCTTTAGCCGTCTGAATCTCCGGTGCAGGCGGTGGCGCGGGTTTCTCTTCCTCTTTAGGAGAAGGGGGGGACGGAACGGGTTCGGAAGGCTGGCGGTCTCGTGCAGCGGCGCTGGCGGTTTCCAGTTTCCGGGGCAGCACCGCCGTGATGGTGCTTTCATCGCCCGGCGCGAGATCGACTTTGCCATTCCAGTCCGTATGCCCCTCCTGGCGGACGCGAACCCGATAAGAACCAGGGCGTATTTCAATCTGCATTGGCGTCGTGCCGACCTGGCGGTTGTTGATCCAGATTTCAGCGTCTTCCACATCAGCGCGGACGAATAACTGGGCAGGCGTACTGGCGGGAATCTGGTGGCGAGGTCGTGATTTGCAGGCTGACATCGTTGTTAGTTTTGGTTTTGGAAATCTGGGTGTGCGGATCCTTGGCAATGATCCGCGTTTCGGAGTCGGTCAGTTGCTGGGCAGGCTGCGGAATCGAAACCAGATTGATTGGCGGTGCGGGCGGTTGGATTTCGGGAACCGTAGTCGGCGGTTCGGGACGGGATTGCGGTTCCGGTTTGGGCGTTGGCGCTGGAGTGGGCCTGGGGGTTTCGGCCAGCGCCAGTTGTTCGCGCAACCGGGGCAACTGGGAGTGAGACCGATTAAGTTTTTCGATTCGTGCCAGCGAGGCGCGGGCTGATTTAACAGCGTAGCGGTTGGCGACGTCATCCAGACCAGCCAGCGCTTCGGCATTGCCGCGATCTCGCTTGAGTACCTCGTTGTAACAGTCAACAGCGTTGCCGCCCTTGCCCGAAGTGAGTCGGTTGGCGTGTAGGTGGGCGGTGCATTCGCGGAGCTGTTTGGCCATTTTGGCCGTATCGCCGGCGGGAGGCGGGAGGGTCGGCGGTGGGGCCTTGGCCTCGCGCAACTGTTTGCGAACTTCTTCGCGCAGCGCCAGCAGGCGGCGATGGTCAGGCGTTTGTTGCAAGCCTTGTTCGATGTGCAGGAGACTGGTTTCATAGGCACGATTACGCTGATCGTCCAGCGCCAGGGTCAGTAATTCGTCGGCCTTGCGCTGGCGCTGTTCGGCTTCAGCTTTGGCTCGTTCTGCGGCCTCGGTCTGACGCCGGGCAGCTTCTTCCTGTTGCTGGCGATCGGTTTGCTGCTTGAGGATAGCCTGCTTGAGGCGCAATAAATCCGGATGGCTGGGCAGAGCCTGTAAGCCTTGTTCAACGTGGATCAGGCTCATTGAGAAAGCGCCTTCCTCACGGGCGCGCTGAGCCTGTTCCATAAATTGCTCAGCTTGTAATTGTGCTTGCCGTTGCTGTTCCTGCGCTTCAGCCTGTCGAGTTTGTGCTTCGGTATCGACAGTAGGTGGTTGAGAAATTGGGGGCGGTTCTGGCGTGGCTACGACCGGGGGTGGGGCTATGGGCGGTTCCGGCGTCGCAGCGACCGGCGGTTCCGTGACCGGCTGTGTGGTCGGATACAGGAACCAGTAGCCACCGGCGAGCGCGGCGCCGACCAGAATCGCGGCAGGGACGCCAATTTTCCAGCCGAGTTGCCGGTTTGGCGACGCTGGACGGTTGCCGGTGGATAGTTTGAAGCGACCTGCATCGCTGGCGGTGATGGCGTCGATAATGTCTTCGCCGCTCTGGAAACGGTGCTCAGGGTCTTTGTCCAGTAATTTGTCCAATAACGGCTGGAAACGGTGCAACGGGGGCGGTAGCGTGGGGATAGCCGCCGTCACATGCATCATGGCCAGTGCGAAACTGTCTTCAGCATTGTAGGGAACATTGCCGGTGAGCATTTCGTAAAACAGCACGCCGAAGCTGTATAGATCGGCGCGAGTATCGACGCCCTGACCCCGGATCTGTTCAGGACTCATATAGCGCGGGGTGCCGAGCGACAGACCGGTGCGGGTCATGATGGTATTGGCGCCGAGGGCTTTGGCGATGCCGAAGTCGGTCAGCACCGCCTGGCCATTTTCGCGGAACAGAATATTTTGCGGCTTGATGTCGCGGTGGATAATGCCGCGCCGGTGTGCGTAGTGCAGGGCGCCCGCAATGGCCTGGGCGATGGATAGCGCTTCGGGTAAGGGCAGGCCATTACGAATGCGTTGTTGCAGCGTGCCGCCCGGCAGATACTCCATCGATAGATAATAGGTACCCTCGTGGGAGGCGATGTCGTAAACGGTGACGATGTGCGGATCGCTGAGTTGGGCGATAATGCGTCCTTCACGCAGGAAGCGCTGGGCAAATTCCTCATCGCTGGTGAGCGCCGGTTTGATGACCTTGAGCGCGATATAGCGATGCAGCGACTCCTGCAAGGCGAGATACACGATGGCCATGCCGCCTTGCCCCAGTTCGCGCTCGATCTGATAACCTGGAATCTGCATAGTGGAGTCCCGTAGGGTGGTCGTCGATGGCCGCGTCCGGCGGCGTAATCGCTCTGAAAGCAGACTCAATGGGTGATGAGTCGGGTGGCTTGAATTTTAGGAAATCGTACGGGAAACGGCAAAATATTCCCCAAGCGTTAAGGCAAATTTCGTACCTTTAATGATTACAGGACTATTTTTATCATGTCTGGCAATACCTTTGGCAAATTGTTCACCGTGACGACGTTTGGCGAAAGCCATGGCCCGGCGCTGGGCGCGATTGTGGATGGCTGTCCGCCCGGTGTGGAACTCACTGAGGCGGATTTGCAGCGGGACTTGGATCGTCGTCGGCCCGGCCAGAGTCGACATACCACCCAGCGGCGCGAGCCGGATGCGGTGCGCATTCTATCCGGGGTGTTTGAGGGACGCACGACCGGTGCGCCGATTGGTTTGCTGATTGAGAATGTCGATCAGCGTTCGAAAGATTACGGTGAGATTATGGACCGGTTCCGGCCGGGTCATGCGGATTATACCTATCATTATAAATATGGCCTGCGTGATTACCGGGGCGGCGGGCGTTCCTCGGCGCGGGAAACGGCGATGCGGGTGGCGGCCGGCGGGATTGCCCGCAAGTATCTACGCGAGCGTTACGGCGTGGAGATTCGCGGTTATCTGGCTCAGCTTGGCCCGATTCGTCCGGCCAAAGTGGTCTGGGAGGAGGTGGATAACAATCCCTTTTTCTGCCCAGACCCGGATAAAGTCGCGGAGCTGGAGAAGTTCATGGATGCGTTGCGCAAATCCGGCGATTCCATCGGGGCGCGGGTGACGGTGGTGGCCAGCGGGTTGCCGGTGGGGTGGGGGGAGCCGGTTTTCGACCGATTGGATGCGGACATCGCTCACGCGTTGATGAGCATCAATGCGGTCAAAGGGGTGGAGATGGGGGCGGGGTTTGCGTGTGTGGAACAGCGTGGGACGGAGCATCGTGATGAACTGACCCCGGAGGGTTTTCTCAGCAATCATGCCGGCGGCGTGCTGGGCGGGATTTCCACCGGGCAGGATCTGGTGGCCAGTATGGCGTTAAAGCCCACGTCGAGTATTCGGTTGCCGGGTCGAACGATCAATCTCCAGGGCGAATCGGTGGAGGTGGTGACCAAGGGTCGCCATGATCCCTGTGTCGGCATTCGCGCCACGCCGATTGCGGAGGCGATGGTGGCGATGGTGCTGATGGATCATGCGCTGCGGGATCGTGGGCAGAATCTGGAGGTGCGTTATGCCGAATGCTTGGCCAGAAGGTCATGAATATCCGTGACTTCCCGCGATACTTCCCAACACCACTGACCAAAACCGCCGTGCTGATTGATGGTTTTGACCCAGATTGCCAGAGCATCCCGTTTGATCTGGTTTTGCTGACTGTCCTGGCCCTTTACTTCCAGAATCAGGGTTTTGTCGTTGCTCAGGCGAATTAGGAAATCCGGGAAGAACTTGCGGCTGACGCCATTGAACAGGTAGAGAATGTGAAAGCCCAGATGATCGTTCTTGGCGTAGGCGTTCACCAGCGGGCTGTGCTCCAGGGCGCAGGCTTCCGCTGCTTCCCAGGCGCTGTCAAATACGGTATGGCTGAGGTGGGATTTTTGGGTCGGATGGCAGGGCCGGGTCGTACTCCACGGGCGCAGGTCGGCGGTGGAGCCGATGGGATGATCCGGGTCAAAAATCGGTTCGATGCGTTCCTGGTTGTGCAGGCGGATGAAACGGTAGAGATGCTCGGCGATGCGATCCAGGTTGAACGCGATCAGAATGCGCCGACGGATGGGTTCCTGATGGAACAGGCTGGGGATGACCAGTTTCCCGGAGGCGATGAAGTCTTCGACGATGCGCACCAGTTGAAATACCAGATATTCGCGGTTGCCGGTCCAATGCGGGCCGTGAATCCGCTCATAGAGCTTGCGGGCGGCGCGGAAGATTTCCCGTTGCAGGCGAAAATCCCGGGCGGATTGGGTGAGATCGATCTCCTGAATTTTGGATAAATCCGTTTCGCCGCCCAGCAGCGGGGCCAGTTCGGCGGTTAGCGGCGTCGTTTCGGGGGTCAGTTGCAGATCGTCGATCTGGGCATGATCCAGAATCAGCACCGGTTTGATGACCGTTTCGATGCGCAGCAGATTGGGCCAACGAATTTCATACGCGCTGCGATCTTCCCGCACGGTGATTTCGGTGCTCGGTTTGGGGGGTGGCGGCGCGATGCCCATGTCGCTGACATCCTGAAAAATCGGGAGTGGTACGCCGAAGATGTTGACGTATTCCGGCAGCAGCAAGCCGTCTTCGTCGAATTCGTAGGAAACCCGCCGTAACCCGCGCCCGATCACCTGTTCGCAGAGCATCTGGCTGGTGAAGGCGCGTAGTCCCATGATTTGGGTGACGTTCTTGGCGTCCCAGCCTTCCGACAGCATGGCGACTGAAATGACTTTTTGCATGTCCTGACCGGCCATACCGCGCTTGCCGATGTAGTCCACAATGGCGCGCAGTTGCTCTTCTTTTTTGAGGTTCAGCAATTCGGCTTTGCGGGTCGGGGGAATGTCAGCGGCTTTGATGATGTTCGCCAGCCGTTCCTCGTAAGCCTTGTCGGTTTTGGCGGTTTCGCCGCCTTCGGCCTTGGTCAGCACCTGGGAATCGACGCGCAAGGTGCGGTGCGGGGCGTGCAGTTCCGGGTAATGGCAATCGCCTTTGACGAAATAATGTTCGATGCGCCGGGCGGTTTCGATGCGATTGCAGACCGTTAACATGACCGGGGGGATGGTGTGGCCATTGTTTTGCCAATCTTCCAGGGTGTTCTTCCAGTCATTGGAGAGGATGGTGTAGGCGGTTTGTACCAGTGGCGGCAGCGGTTCGTGCGGTTGGGCTTTGGTGTTGAGGTTGTCTTTGACTTCCGGGTCGTTGTAGAGGTGGAACAGTTTGGAGCGGTAGGTTTTGGCGTCGGGCAGGGCGTCGTCACGCACCACCACACGCGGGGTTTTGACCAGTCCAGCTTCAATCGCGTCGTACAGGCCAAAGTCGGAAATAACCCAGGCGAATAAGGCTTCTTCGGTGTTCTTCTTGCCGGTCGGGGCAAACGGCGTGGCGGACAAATCGAAACAGCGCAGAATGCCGCGTTGTTGGTGAATGCGATCCAGACCTTCAATCCAGCGCGTGGCTTCTTCCGGGTCGAAATCTTCGGAACGCTTGACTTTGATTTCAGCGGGAACCCGGTAGGCGTGATGGGCTTCATCGTTGATGATGACCAGATTGCGGAAACGCGCCAGTTCGCCTAATACCCGGTTGCTAAAGGCTTTGTCACTTTCCGGGCCGCGTTTCATCACCGAGCGTTGCGGGTCTTCGCGGGGCATGAGTT
>JAIFNF010000251.1 GCA_020047885.1 Gammaproteobacteria bacterium
CTGGTAAGGTCCAGGCAGGCCAGGGCAATGCGGGCGCTGGCCTGCAGGTCATGCTGCCAAAACATGTTGGATGGCATTTAACGCCAAAGGGTTTGCTGCCCGTCGCAACTTGGCAGGCCCAACCCGGCTATCAGCCGCCCTTGTGGCAACGCTTGCCTGGGTTTTTCTTGTTGTTGGTGGCTACGCCGCGCTCCAGGCTGCGCATCTGGCCGTGGCCAGCGGTGTAGCACACACCTTTGGGGGCCACAGGGCGTGGCGTGGCTTTGCGCTCAGCTTCGGTACGGAATTCTTTGGCCATGAGAGGGCTCCTGCTAATTTGTAAAAGTGGCGATTATCCATGCTCCTGCGGCGGATTGGTGTGTTTGGGTCTGCATGACTAACTTTCGTAATGACATTTTGGTTTGAATTGGTAAAGTTATGTGATGGGCCGATGACCTTGAACATCGCGTCGTGAGAAAGTTGATACTGATTTCGCTACTCGAATGAACGACAGCCGATTGGATAGTACTCCAACTCATGAAAGACCACCTTCGAAAATTTGGTGTCTCTTAGGCCTAGTCTTGGTTACAGTCGGCCCGAACAACCTAGAAACGAGTCCAAAGAGCGCCGCTCCTGTTCAGAACGCTACCCGACCGCAACTTGCCCACATTTTCTGTAGGCGAAGCAAAAATCTAAGGTCAGCACAGGAAGTGCGCTGGCAGTTGTGTCATGATTCACTGTGGCTTTCGCTATTGGTTACTGGCCGTTTACAAGACAATCAATTTTCATTAGATTAAAGGCCATTCATTTTTTAAATCAGATTCTTACAATGTATACCGAACGCCGAATATTGACTATTTTTCAGAATTTTTTTGAAGTTCATGTCCATTCATACTAGCTCATGAATGTGATGCGTCAGTTTACTGTATTTACAGGCTTTGTTTTTCTGGCATCTATTTCTCTTGCCCACACGTTTGCGGCGGATTACTACCTCGATGACTTTCTTTTGCTCTCCTTGATAGATCAGGTTACCAACCCGATCGACTTTTTCATTGAACGGCATTTCTTCGCGCTGCATATACACCGTCCCATGGTGCTCCTTAGCTGGTGGATTCTTTCGCACATGCAAGAAGGGCCGTTGTTGCAGTACTGCTTTAACGCGGCACTACTTGCTGCAAATGGCTGTTTGTTCGTACAACTGTTACAGAAGTTCGGCGTGCCACTGTTGATCTCCTTGGTCTTTGCTGTCCTTTGGGTGGGACATCCAGGATCGGTTATCGCCAGCAGTTGGCTCTCTGACCGCTTTGACCTTATGGCCTCATTTTTTTTGCTAGCTGGGCTAAGCAGCTGGGTTAGCTATCACCAGCTTAGTCAACGCCGCTATATGCTGCAAGCGACGTTGTTTATCGCTGCGGCATTGCTGTCAAAAGAGACGGTCATTGTGGTGATGCCGCTTGTGTTTATTGTGTCAGCGGTGTACGCCCATCCACTGCAAACCAGTCGACTTTCGGGGCCTGTGCTCGTGTTAAAAATCGCAGTGATGCCCCTGCTTTTGATTGCCTACTTTGGATATCGACAGTGGCTCGGTCTACATCTATCTGCAGGGTTATTGACATCTGCTATTCAGGCAGGGTTAGTGGGTGGCATACTTAAATGGTGGACTTATCTGCCAGCATTTATCCTGATGCTTCCAGCCGATGCATATGGTCGCTCGCCTTTGCCAGTGTTTGTATTGGTTGCGCTGCTCGTGTGGATGGGCTGTGCAGCAGTACTTCAAGTTGTGCGAAACGAAAACGGTCCCAGCCGACTTATGCCCATTCTTCTGGGTGCATCAATGGTGCTGCTAGTGCCCGTGATTCAGGTCTTACACTTTGCCCTAACAGAAGTGGTATTCGTTGACAGCCAAAACCGAATGTCGGGTCAGTTCGTGGAACGATTTTACTTTCTTGGTTATATGGGCTTGCTGATGTATGGTGCCGGGTGCCTAATGGTGCTGTTACCAACACAACATCTAGACAAAAAGTGGATCGACCGTTTACAGCTAGCTTCGCTTTTGTTCATGGCGATATTAGCTTGTACATTGGTGTACAGAAGTCTTATGGCTACAAAACAATGGCCCACCGTAACCCGATCAATCACCTTTAGGGCTCAAGCAGCGGCACGCGCATTGTCATCGACTAACGTAGGGACCGAAAAATCATGCCGGGCTCAATTTCTTGGCGCAGAAAATCATGTGTTCTCTGCCCTGACCGAAGTTATGGTCAAACACTATAGCTCTGATGATCGTATCAAGCGCTGCATTGTTGAGTCTGACGGTGTGCAATTTGTCACTTTAACCCACAAATCACAGTGGCCCAATTACACCCTCAATAGCGCAGGGGCAGATGCAGCGCATGTTGGTGACTGGATTTACTTGCCGTACACCGCAATTGAAAGCGTTAAGACACCTATCTCTCAGAGTTTTAGTTTTGATGTCCGTCACGGCATTTTCATTCAGACACCTCACCAATAACACGGTCTGCCCTATGCAAACTTCACCACTGCGAATGCAACAAAAAAGCCGACGATGCAGCCTGCAGCGATCTCGCCAACCGTGTGACCCATGCGCTCCCTTAGCAACAGGGTAGGAAATTTTGAGGCTTGGGTCCACCTATTTATCGTTTCCGCATGCTGACCTACCTGGCCACGTAAACTGACAGCGTCAACCATAACTATAAATGCCAAGGTCACGGCCACCCCAAAAGCGGGGTGGGCGACTCCCTCCTTGAGGGCGATTAGCGCGACCATGCTGCAAACAATTGCACTGTGGTTACTCGGCAGGCCGCCAAAACCGATTAATCCGAAGGCCAGTTGCCGTGCCTTGATGCTGTTGATGCTGAACTTCAACATGCCAGCAACAAGCCAGGCAAGAAAAGGCGTCAATGCATAAGAAAAATCCATTTTCATCCCTTGGCCGGCCAAAGCACCCAGCCACATGCCGTCCCCCACAGCAAGACTGTAAATAGCAGTTGCCAATCCTCTAATAATGCGTCCGTCGGTGACTCGCCTTTGCATTGGGCATCCACCACGTACCAATATCGAAACAGTCCAAACAAAACCAGTGGAATGGTGATTACCAATTCAGGTTTTGTAGAAATCACAAACATGCTGTAAAACAGCAGTGCCCCTGTCGCCGACATCTCGGCATAACGGTCCACCAAAGCTGCAGAGTAATTGTCCAATACTTTGCGTCCGTCAGTGCCGCATTCAATTAGCTCTTGACGTCGTTTGATCGCGGCCAAAAAAAGCGCTAAACAAAGTGTGGTGATGAACATCCATGAAGAAACCGGCACGCTAAGGGCAACAGCGCCTGCGTAGATGCGAAGTACAAACCCGATCGCAATCGTGAAAATATCCACCACGGGCTGGTATTTGAGTGCAAAAGCGTAAGCCAGGTTCAGTGCCAAATAGGCGAAAATCACCATGACAACTTTTGGTACAACAAACCACGCCATTACAAGCAAAGTGTAGATCACACCCAAAAGCAACAATGCGGAGGTGACGCTAACGGTGCCTGCCGCAAGCGGGCGACTTACAGCTTTTTTCGGATGAAGACGATCGCGTTCGATGTCCTGAATGTCGTTGACCACATAAGCTGCCGATGAACCCATGCAAAACAGCAGCACGGCCAGCAGACTGCGGCTAATCGATACTGGGTCAAGAAACTCCCCGGCAAAAACCAAAGGCGCCAAAACAAACCCGTTTTTTACCCATTGTTTAGGCCGCATCAGCCGGATCAAATTTGGCACCAGGCCCAAAGTTGAATAGATCACTGGGATATCATGCATTCATGAATGACGTTGATAAGATTGACAAAGCGTTTTTAATACTCATCATGCAATTGTCACAATTGCTTCTTTTGGTGCAAACATTCGCCCGCTTGCCACAACAAATTAGTTCAACAACCCAGTGATTGAACTTCCACTATTTCAGACAAGGCGAACATCCAGTTCGACCTATTCCTCTCCAGTAGACATTTTACCGACAGAGGATGCATGATTGCAGTTAGTTCGTGGGGCCATCTCAGCGAAGAGCCCCATTCTGTCATTCCGCTAACCGACCCTATCCTCGCAAAGAGTTTGATCATGGGCGGTGGCGTGCCTGGTATTGCACGCGGCAAGGGGCGCAGTTATGGCGATGTCTGCTTAAACGCTGGTGGTGTGTTGTGGGATGCCACTGGCTTGGATCGCTTTTGCGAATTCGATGACACGAACGGGCGCTTGGTCTGTGAGACAGGCGTTTTGCTTGGTGACATCCAGCGCTTGGTCATTCCCCGCGGCTGGATTTTGCCCGTCACGCCGGGCACCCAGATGGTCACCGTGGGTGGCGCTATTGCCAACGATGTTCACGGTAAAAACCACCACATTCTGGGCACATTTGGAAACCATGTTCAAAGGCTTAGACTGATACGCACCGATGGTGAATGCATCGAATGTAGTCCGCACCGCCAAGTGGACTGGTTTGAGGCAACGATCGGGGGGATGGGTTTAACCGGGGTCATCATTGAGGCAGAAATACAGCTGCGTCGCGTCCCTGGACCATGGCTATACACAGAGACAATACCCTTTGAGACTCTTGACGAATTCTTTCATTTGGCGGACAACTCCGAACCAGATTGGGAGCACACCGTCTCTTGGGTTGATTGCCTAAGGGATGGTGGGGGGCGCGGGTTGTTCATGCGTGCAAACCCAGACATTAACACTAAGCACTTGCAACCGAAGACTCGTCAACTCACTCTGCGCATAGTGCCGCCGATTTCCCTGGTAAACCAACTGACGTTACCCCTCTTAAATAGCATCTATTTCAATTTAAATAAATGGGGCCCAAGGCAAAGGATCGTGAATTACGAGAAATTCTTGTACCCTTTGGACAATTTACTCGAATGGAACCGCATGTATGGACCCAAGGGCTTCTTTCAGTACCAGAGCACTGTGCCCCGCAAATTTGGCCGTGACGCAGTCCAGGCCATGCTACGTGAAATAGCCCGTTGCAGGGACGGATCATTCCTTGCCGTCCTAAAAACATTCGGACATCTAGAGTCAATTGGCATGATGAGTTTTCCGCAAGCAGGGGTAACACTGGCACTCGATTTTCCGAACAAGGGCCAGCGGACGCACGACCTTTTTTCGCGTTTAGATGCCATC
>JAIFNF010000062.1 GCA_020047885.1 Gammaproteobacteria bacterium
CCCGGTCGCGCTCCGCAGGCGGGAGCTTGTCAGCAAGAATGGCGATAAAGATCAGATTGTCGATGCCGAGGACGATCTCCAAAACCACCAGAGTCGCCAGACCAATCCAGACCGTGGGATCAGCGATCCACTCCATTGCCATTACCGCAATTGCTCCTCGAAATCTCCAGTGGCATCCGTTCGATCACTCGGGGAGAGGTAGAGTTGATTGTTCATTCTGCCTTCCCGGCGAACCAGGCCGGCAATTCATCCAGCCGACTCACCACCACATCCGGTTCTACATCCCAGGGATCGAACACCGCATCCGGCTGGCGCTTGACCCAAGCCGCCCGCAACCCGGATGTCTTGGCACCGATCACGTCCCAGGCATTGCTGGAGATCAGCCAGGTCTCGCTCGGCAGGCGTTTGGTTCGCCGCGCCAGATAGGCGTAAACCTCTGGGTTGGGTTTAAATGTGCGCAGATCATCCACGCTGACCACATCCTCCAACAACGGCAACACGCCCGCGTTGGTCAACAGCGCCCGAATACTGGTCTCTACGCCATTGGAAAAGGCCACCTGCTGATGACCCTGGGCCTTAAGGGCATCCAGCGCCGCAGCGACTTCCTCAAACATGGGCAGATAGAGATAAGTTTCCATCAGTCGATCCTGATCGGACTCCGGTAACTCGCAACCCAGCGCCTTCTGGGTATAGAGCAAGGCCTGGCGGGTACACACATCAAAATTCGCATAGCGGCGCATCAAGCCGCGCCGGAACGAATATTCCAGTTGCTTAGTTCGCCACAGCGCTGCAAATGCAACCGCATGTTCGCCGACCAACATCCGCAAGGGTTCCGCCAGCGCCAGTGGATCGACCAGGGTCCCGTAAACATCGAATCCTAAAGCATACGTTTTTTCCACAATGAACTCCGTTGTAACAAAGACTCTTTAGAAACCAGTAATTTCAATACATTCCCCGAAACATCTTGATCGCTGTGATCTTTGTCATCTGCGCCATCTGCGCCATCTACGGATCACCGACCGCGAAAGCCTCCCTGAATGTCCGGAGCGGGCTTAAACGGGGGATGCGGTTTAACCAGAGGTTCGGGAGGGCGTGGCATCGGCATCGGCGTTGGTAAGGGCAGGAGACCCGGCAGGGGAGCCGGCCTGGATTTATGGCAAGCAGGCCAGGGTCGACAGGGCGGCGGATCTGGCGGTCCGGGGGGATAGGGCGGATCAGGATAGAACGGTGGGTAACCGATAATGACACTGTCCCGGTCATTGGTAGGCGGAGGTTGCTGCTGTTGCTGAATCTGCTGGTTCAGCAGTGTATTCTCCAGCGCCTTATTCTGGAGTTCCAGATCACGAATCGCTTGGTCCTGACGGGCCTGCTCGGCGGCCTGGCGCTCGCGAGCCATGTGTTCGGACAGGGCTTTAATGCGGGCGATTTCCGCATCGGCATCCGGATTGGATGGTTGTGCTGGTGGGGGCGGCGCAATCTCCAGCGCCTGTACGCCCGGCGCATCCCCCGGTTTTTGCTGACTGTAATGCACTTGGCCGCTGGCGTCAGTCCATTTATAGACTTGTTGGGCCTGCACAACGCCGCTCAACCCCATATATGCCGCTAACAGGGGAATCAGTCGCTTGAGGTTCATGCTAGAATTGCTCATTTTTCGGGCTACAATTTGAAGGAGCGCCCTTGGATATCCTTTTAATTATCAAGGCTTTTATTTTGGGTTTAGTGGAAGCGGCTTCAGAATTTCTGCCCATTTCCAGCACCGGCCATTTGATTATTGTAGGCGATTTTCTGAATTTTACCGGGCCGCGTGCTGAAGCCTTTGAAATTTTCATCCAGCTCGGCGCTATTTTGGCGGTGGTTTGGGTCTACCGGGAGCGATTGCTCGACATCGCTATCAACCTCGATTGGGATCGAAAGGCGCAGCGGCTCCTTTTGAATTTGGCCATTGCCTTCGTCCCTGCCGCGATTTTAGGTTTATGGCTTCACAATTATATTACTGAGTATTTATTCAATCCGGTCACCGTCGCTGGCGCATTAGTGGTCGGCGGCATCGCCATTTTGTTGATTGAGCGCTATGCGAAAACCGGTCGGGTACAGGCGGTGGATGAGATGAACTGGAAAGACGCCCTAGTGGTAGGTATTGCGCAAAGTGTGGCGCTGTTTCCCGGCATGTCGCGTTCCGGAGCCACGATTATGGGAGGCATGTTAAGTGGCATGTCGCGGTTTGCGGCAACCGAGTTTTCATTTTTTCTGGCTATTCCCACCATGTTCGCGGCGTCCTTTTACAGCCTGTACAAGGAATGGCATCTGCTCACCGTAGCGGATATACCGATCTTTGCGGTCGGCTTTATCGCCGCCTTCTTTGGTGGATTAGTGATCGTGCGCTTCCTGTTGGCATATGTGGGTCAACACAGTTTCGCGCCGTTCGCCTGGTACCGGATCATCTTTGGTGTATTGCTACTGGCGTATTTCCATTACCATCCGTGGACCGGCGGCGCGGGGTAGCTATTACCCATGCCCCCCGTCACGATCATCAGCCTGACTGACCCCGGTCAAGCGCTGGCAGAACGGTTGCGAACCCTGTTGCCGGACGCTGAACATCTGCATCGACCTCAGCCGTTTCAGGACACGGTGCACGAGCGCTTTCAGGCGGGTCACCGACTGATTCTGCTGTGCGCGGTCGGTATTGCGGTGCGCACGCTTGCCCCGGCGCTGCGCGACAAATATCAGGATCCGGCGGTGCTCATCCTGGATGAGCATGGCCGGTTTGTCGTGCCGATCCTGTCCGGCCACGAAGGGGGTGCTAACGAATGGGCACGCCAGGTCGCTGAATTTCTGGGCGCGCAGCCGGTCATCACCGGCGCACAACGCTATACGCATCCGCTGCTGATCGCTGGTCTGGGCTGCAATCGCGGCTGTCTGCTGGAACCGTTACTGGCGCTGCTGGATGACACGCTGAACCGCCATGGTCTCCAACGGAGCGACCTGCATGGGTTGGCGAGCATTGAATTGAAAAAGGATGAACCCGGCTTGCAGCAACTGGCGGGCATACTGAACGTGCCGATAAGCTTCTACCCCGCCGAGCGATTGCGGGACTATGGCGACCGGTTGAGCCGCAAGTCAGACATTGTGTTCCGCGAAACCGGCTGTTACGGCGTGGCGGAAGCGGCAGCGCTGGCGTATGCCGAAGAACTGGCTCATCACGACTACCGGGCGGAACTGTTGATCCCCAAGCAGAAAAACGCGGATGCCACACTGGCCATCGCCCGAATTTACGGCAATCGCGACGTTGCCCTCACCCCTATCATTTCAGGAACGCCATGAACCGCCTGTACATTATCGGAGCCGGCCCCGGTGGGCTGGACTACCTCTGCCCAGCCGCCCGCACCGCGCTGGAATCCTGCACCGACCTGGCCGGCCACGGCCTGTACCTGAATCTGCTGGGCGAACTTGCTAACGGCAAGACCCGCCACAAAACGCCAATGGGGGAGGAACTGGCCCGCGCTACGCTGGCGCTCGATCTGGCCGCCAATGGCCGCACCACTGCCCTGGTATCCAGTGGCGACGCCGGTATTTACGGCATGGCGACGGTGGTCTTTGAACTGCTGGCTCGTAAACCGAAGCCGGAATGGGCCACCGTCGAAATTGAAGTGATTCCCGGCATCTCCGCCATGCAAGCCGCGGCAGCACGGGTCGGAGCACCCCTGGCTCACGATTTCTGCGTCATCTCCCTGTCCGATCTGCTGACCCCGTGGGAACTGATCGCCAAACGCATCGACCTAGCCGGTCAAGGCGACTTCGCGATTGCGTTCTATAACGCCGTTTCCAACAAACGCTCCTGGCAGTTGCTGGAAGCTCGGCAAACCCTGCTGCGCTACCGTCAACCCGAGACGCCAGTGATCGTCGCCTTCAACGTCACCCGCAAGGGCGAGCAACTCACCGTCACCACCTTGGGCGAACTCGACCCGGAACCGCTGAACATGCTGTCGCTGGTGCTGGTGGGCAATAGCGAAACCCGGCGTATCGGCCCATGGGTTTACACCCCACGCGGTTATCACGCCAAGCCGGAACTGGCCGGAACCTGAATCAGTACAGGAACGCCTCTTGGCGAATCGTTTCAAAGGCGCTCCGCTCCTGCGCCCACTGATCCGCCAGTTCGATCAAATCCGCATTGGCGTCCAGCGCCAGGCGCAACTGATCGTCGCCGGCCAGCAGATCAATCGCTGGAATCAGATCGACAAACTCATACGGCTTGGCGCGCCAGGCGAACGTCTCCGGAGCCACTTGTTTTACACACTGCAAAAACGTGATGCCCGTGATCATCGAATCAAACGTTTGGCGGTCGGTCACATGGATTTGCACACCGCCACACGTTTTCCCAGCGTGTTTCTGAAACAGCGGGCGGAAATACAGCGGTCGAAATTGGCACCCCGGCAACTGTCGCCCGTTCATCGCCTCGGCCAGCGCTTCCGCATCCACACCCGGCGCACCGGCCACTTCAAAGGGTCGACAGGTGCCCCGCCCCTCGGAAAGTTCGGTCGCCTCCACCAGACACATGCCGGGGTACACCAGGGCGGTGTCTATCGTGGGCATATTCGGTGAGGGATAAATCCAGGGCAGGCCGGTCTCGTTAAAATACATCGCACGCGCCCAACCGCGCATCGGTAACACATGCAGTTCACAGTCTACGCCCCGCCGACTTTGCAGATAGCGGGCGATTTCCCCGGCGGTCAGACCGTGTCGATTCGGCAACGGATCAAGCCCGACGAACGATTCAAACCCCGGCTTGATCAGATTGCCCTCGGTAGTCATGCCGTTGAGCGGGTTGGGTCGGTCACACACCAACACCCGTAACCCGATTTTGCCCGCGGCCTGCATACACAGCGCCATCGTCCAGATGAAGGTGTAATAACGAGCACCGACATCCTGCAGGTCGATCACCAGCGCATCGAGCCCCCGCAGATACTTACGGCGGGGTGTCAGACTGGCAAAGGTCGCGCCGTACAGGCTATACACGGGCACCTTGAAACGCGGATCAATCGGGAGATCAGCGACCCGCTCCATATCTTGAGCTTCACCACGGGCACCATGTTCCGGGCCAAAAATTGCCGCGATTTTCGCGCCAGCGGCCGA
>JAIFNF010000182.1 GCA_020047885.1 Gammaproteobacteria bacterium
CGTTCCGGCGACGCCCGCTATTTCAGTACTTCCGGCGACGCCCGCTATTTCAGCCGTTCCGGCGACGCCCGCTATTTCAGCCGTTCCGGCGACGCCCGCTATTTCAGCAGTTCCGGCGATGCCCGCTATTTCAGCAGTTCCGGCGACACCCGCTATTTCAACAGTTCCGGCCACGCCTGCTATTTCAGCAGTTCCGGCGACACCGGCAACCGTGTCCGTAGCCCCGGCCGTTCCGGCGACGCCCGCTATTTCAGTACTTCCGGCGACGCCCGCTATTCCAGCAGTTCCGGCGACATCGGCAACCGTACCCGTAGCCCCGGCACTTCCGACGACGCCCGCGCCTGTATCTGTAGCTCCAACACTTTCGGCGACGCTCGCGCCCGTTGTTTCCGTTCCTCCTACCACTCTGGATACGCCGATTCCACCCGCGATATTCACTGCACCTACCGCACAGGCCGTTATTTCTACTACGCCTTTCGCATCAGTAGTTATCCCGACTAGCTCGGTGAAGCCCGTAGTCAGCGGATCAGCGCATCAGAGACGTTCGCAAATTGCTGAGCCATTTGTCGGCGCGGAAGTGGAATCACTAACGGAAGATGAACCCAGGCTTGCAGTGACCGCATCTGGCAATTCAGTGCGAACCCAAACGGTGGCCATGCCACTGATGTCGGGTAGCCCGGTGTCTGGAGAAGCGGGCCAACGGATCGACGCCCCAAGCTCTCAGGCATCCTCAGTCCTACCGGGGACCCAGGCGAATCCGCAGATGGGGGATACGATCGTTGCCCGCGCAATCCCACGCCAAGAAGAAATATCGGCACCTCTAGTCACCGCAGACGCGATAGATTCAGCTCCGCCGGTCACGGGTAACACGCCGACATTGACTCATTCACCTTCCATCACGTCAAGCCGACCCGAAGCACCGCCAGCGTCGGCTCCCTTAGCCACTCTGCCGGAATCACCGGAGACGCTGGACTTGCGGCAAAATAACTGGGGACGCGTGTTAGGCCAGCAATTGAGCTGGCTGGTCAATAACCAGATGCAGGAAGCAGAAATCCGGGTCAATCCACCAGAATTGGGTCCGCTGGTCATTCGGATGTCGTTGCACCAGAATCAAACCAACGTGATCTTCTTCTCCCATGAAGCGGCAGTGCGGGAAGCCATCGAAAACGCCATGCCCCGATTGCGGGAAATGCTCGATAGTCAGGGGATTTCTTTGAATCAAGCCCAAGTGTCTGATCAGCTAATGACCCGGCAGCAGGCTGGCGAACAGACTGCTCACCAGCAACCGCGTGATAGCCGTTCGCCCATGCCTACTCGAAAAGATCAGGAACTTGCAGAAGAGGCTCAACCACAACCCCGTAAAAACTCATCCGGGAGTATCGATGATTACGCTTAATATTTCAGGAGGGTAGCAACTGGAACGCGCTCCCTCCTCGGGTGCCAGCGGCGAGTAGTCAGGTAAAGTCGTTATCAACGCTATCGTAGGATTCGATAGCCTTGGCAGGCTTACGGGCAGGCATATTCAAGTCGCTGGCCACGCCAGTGGGACTCACCTGGTTGCTCGAATGCAGCATACAAATCAGTTCCGCCTCGCCACGCGCCAGTCCACAGAGATCAACGATCTCATCGACGCTGGCACCTTGCAGAGCCAATTTGGTAGCGACCTTGAAGGATTTCTGTTCAGCCTCGCGGTTGAGCGGCAGAGGCTGGTGTCCCGCCTGGTCACGGAGTTGCCCAATCTGAATTTCCAGTTTGACCAACCGTTCGCCCAGCGCGGCCAGTGAGAGCGAAACACCCTTGAGTTCCTGAGACAGACTTGGCGACTCACGCTCCGAATCACGTTCCGAAACCGAAGTCCCTTGCCGGGCGGCCATAAAACCCAACATGATCAATAGCGCATTGCTGAACAACAGGGCGATGATCGCAATTCCGTTAAACAGGATATCCATCGGCTAACCCCAGCGGCTTTGATTGATCAAGGTGTGGATTTCTTGGTGACGGCGGTTCCCGCCGTCAATGAGGCTTCTGCCAGCCTGGACGCGTTAGACACAGGACTGCTTGCTTGCGGCGGCGCGTTGATTTCATTCGTATTGACGGGATAACGGCTTTCGGTATTACCCAGGATGACGATCACTACGCGCCGGTTTTGCACTCGACCCTGTTCACTGCTGTTGTCGGCAATCGGTTGGAACTCGCCGTAGCCCACCGCCGACATGCGTTCGGGACGTACACCATTTTTCATCAACAGATTAACGACATTCGCCGACCGCGCTGCCGAAAGCTCCCAGTTGGAAGGATAAACCGGCGTGTTAATCGGCCGGTTGTCGGTAAAGCCCTCCACCTGAATCCGGTTCGGTACTTCCCGCAAAACCCCGGCAATTTCAGCCAAGGGTTCCTCGGCTTCTTCATTGACGATGGCGCTGCCACTGTCAAACAGGAGGTTATTCTTAATTTCGACTTCCACCCACAGGGTGTTGCTGCGCAAGTTGACCTGGTCAGCCTTGATCAGTTCGGAGAGATAAGCATGCAGTTTAGCGACGATCTTAGCCAGATTGGGGTCGGTCTTGGATTCCGGCGCACTCGTATTGGTTTTCGTCGTCGGATTATCGCCCCGGGTCATGGTCACAATCGACCGGGGGTTACGCTGAATCGCTAGCGCGGGCATGGGACGCAGGTCGGGGACGGCGGCACGCGGCGTAGAACTGGGCTTTCCCGTGGATTGACTGGCGGCCACGCCCACCAATTCAGCGACCATCATGGGCCTGGCGCTGTGCGGATCGGCGGAGCGAAATGCGGACGCCATCGATTCAGACAGCACCCGGAATTTACCTTCGTTGACCGAGGACATGGCGTACATCACGACGAAAAACGCAAACAGCAGCGTGATGAAATCCGCGTACGACACCAGCCAGCGTTCGTGGTTTTCGTGACTTTCAGCGTGTTTCTTGCGACTCATGGCAGCGTCTCAATTGGCTAGAAAGCCCTGCAGACGGGATTCAATATTGCGAGGATTTTCGCCGTGCGCAATGGCGATGATGCCCTCGATAAACAATTCACCCAGGCGGGTCTGTTTTTTGACGGAGCTTTTGATCTTGTTGCCCATCGGCAGAGCGAAAACGTTGGCCAGAACCAAGCCATAAATAGTCGCGACGAACGCTGCCGCGATGCCACCGCCCAGTTTGCTGGGGTCAGCCAGGTTGCCCATGACGTGAATCAGCCCCAGCACCGCGCCGATAATCCCAATGGTCGGCGCATAACCGCCCAAGCCTTCAAAGAAGGAAATCGCTTGCAGATTGTTTTCTTCACTCATACCCAAATCCATTTCCAGAATATGGCGAATTTCTTCAGGCTCTTTGCCATCGACCAGCAGTTGCAGGGCTTTCTGCGCAAAGGGGTCCGGTTCCTGCTGGATGTAGTCTTCCAGACGCAGCAGACCTTCTTTGCGGGCGATGTTACTCCACTCGACAATTTTTTCGATGGCGGGCTGCATCGCAATGGTCGGGGGCATAAACGCCCACTTGGCCAAGCCCAGCGCCCGCTTAAAGACATCCATGGGCAACTGAATCAAAACCGCGCCGATGGTGCCACCAAATACGATGATAAACGCCGGCGCATTAAGCAGTGAACTGATATGGCCGCCTTCCAGCAACATGCCACCGATGATGCCGCCAAAGCCGACCACCAAACCTGCCAATGTCAATATATCCATGTTCCACTCCAGAGAGATGGGTGAGTCAACCCGCTTGACTGGCGACTCGCGCTCGCAACCGGGCCAGGGCCTGACTGTGTAATTGACTGACTCGTGACTCGCTCACGCCCAGTACCGCGCCGATTTCTTTCAGATGCAATTCTTCATCGTAATAGAGGGAAAGCACCAGCCGTTCCCGCTCCGGCAGCAAGTCAATCGCTCCCGCCAGTAATTTACCCAAATGTTCCCGATTGACGACTTCTGAGGGATCGCTATCGGGGGCGGGAACCCGTTGGACTTCGCTTTCATCATCCGGACCGGCTTCATCGAGGGACAGCAACTTCTGGCCACGCAGATCATCCAGGGTGCTGTGATACTCGGTCAGGGACAAGCCCATCTGTTCGGCGATTTCCCGATCTCGCGCCTCACGCCCGGTCACGGTTTCGACCGCGTGGATGGCCGCCGAAACCTCGCGAGCCTTGCGATGCACCGAGCGAGGCGTCCAGTCGCCCTTACGCATTTCATCCAGCATGGCACCGCGAATGCGCGTCTCGGCGAAGGTGCTGAAATTCGCGCCCTGCACCGGATCATAACGGCGCGCAGCTTCCAACAACCCCAACATGCCGGCCTGAATCAGGTCATCGACTTGCACCGAGGCGGGCAAACGAGCGAGCAGGTGATAGGCAATACGTTTAACCTGGGGCGCGCCCCGGGCGATGAGATCATCCGCCGTGTCGCCGCCGAGGCTGGCGTACAGGGCGACGCCTCTCATTCGACCCGTTCCTCAAACACATAGTCCGGGTTAATCAGTCGTTCGATGAAAAATTGCAAATAGCCACTAGCGGTACGGGGCATCGGCCAACGGCCAATCACCTGCGCTGCCAGCCGGTGGAAGGCTTCCGCTGAGCGACTGCCGGGGAAGGCCTCAACCACCGCACGCTGCGCCTGCACCGCCTTGCGCAATTGCGGGTCTTCGGGAATAGAGCCGAAAAAGTTCAACGTGACGTCCAGAAACCGGTCAGACACCTTGACCAGTTTGTTAAATAAATCCCGTCCTTCCTGTGCGGTCACTACGCGATTCGCCAGGATGTGGAAGCGATCCACATCATAATCCTGACTGAGCAATTTGATCATGGCGTAGGCGTCGGTGATCGAAGCCGGTTCATCACACACCACGACGACGACTTCGTGGGCGGCGCGACTGAAGGTGACAACGCTGTCGGCGATGCCAGCGGCGGAATCGATGAGCATGACATCCAGCGAGTCGTTCAGATCGCTGAAAGCGCCGACCAGGCCGGCGTTTTCCTCGGGCGTGAGTTCCGCCATCCGTTTGACGCCGGAGCTGGCCGGGATGATCCGAATACCATTCGGCCCGGTCATGATAATTTCTTCCAGGGTCCGTTCCTGACTGATGACATGCGACAGATTGTAGA
>JAIFNF010000289.1 GCA_020047885.1 Gammaproteobacteria bacterium
CCCTACAGCCGCTATTTGGTGTGTCGCGGCGAATTGGACGACCTGCAAGGCGTGGTGCAGGGGCGCGATCTCCTGGCCGGTGTGCTGGCCGACGAACCGCTAAACCTTACTGCGGCGCTACGAGAGCCGCTCATCGTTCACGAGGGCATGAACACCTTGCAGGTGCTGGAGCAGATGCGCCGGCATCCCATTCCGTTGGCGGTGGTGGTCGACGAGTACGGCGGCGTGGAGGGCATTGTTACCGCCTCCGATGTTCTGGCCTCGATTGCCGGCGACTTGGCGGATACCGCCAGCACCGACACCCCCAGTGTGCAGGAACAGGACGGGGCTTGGTTGCTGGATGGCAGCCTGTCTCTGGATGAGCTGCGAGATCTTTTGCGGTGCGAGAATTTGCCCAGAGACGTCGACTATCACACCTTGGCCGGACTGGTGCTCAACCAATTGGGCGAGGTGCCGAGTGGCGGTGAACAGTTTATGCTGGAAGGCTATCAGTTCGAAGTCGTCAGCATGGATGGCCATCGAATCCACCAGGTGCGTGCTTACCGGGCGGTTGATGCCTCATCCGTTTAATGCGGTACGAAAACGCCCCTCTACCGGTAGTAGGAGAGGGGCGCGGGGTGAGAGTTGATCACCGTAAGCTAGAGATTGGCTGAACGCCACCAGTTGCTGTAATCCTTCCTGAGAACCGCTGGCGAGAGCATCGGGTAGTAGACGAGTTCATTACCGACGCCGGCAAAAAAGCCGTTCTTGACCATCCGAAACGGGAACTCGAGCGAATGTACGCGATGGACCAGCTTGTTCTGCTTCGATCCCGGCTCCAGTTCCATTAGCGCCTCGCGCAGGTGCTGCATGAACGAATACGGCAGATCGTCCTCCTTGCCGTTCTCCGGATCGCGGGCGAGTGGCCCCAGCGCTAGTTCGACAAAGCACATTCCGGGAAACCGAAACGACTTGGAGGGATGGGTAGTGACATCCGCGTAGTAAGCCGCTGGGTCGAACCGGCTTACCACCAGACTGTTGATCGGCGCGAGATCCTGATACATGTGCAATTCCGGATCAACTTTCGGCAACTCGTTAGCGCGGCTTAAGCCCAGCGTCGCGCCCATCGCCGTGGTCAGATACAGCTTGCCCAGCGCGCTCACCGTCAGGTGTTCGGTCACGCGGTACATCGAAACGTAGATGGAGTTCTTGGGCGAACCATCCTTCTTGGTCACACAGCGGGCAAAACACCCGTCGATGTCGAAGTAGTCGTGCCGGTACGTCGGATCAATTTCGAAGAAAACCGCCTGCCCCTTCGACTTGAACTTGTGTCCTGTCGCGTAGTACTGCCCGAACTCCTCGGGCGGCAGCATCGAGGCGATCAGCGCTTCTGGAATCAACGAAAAGTAGAGATGTATGGACATGGTGATAAGCCCTCTTCAAAGAGTCGACTGGGTTCGGAATGTGTCCTCATGGCCGCAGCCGGAAGGAGAGCGCGAGTCTCCCCCGCCGGGCGACATAACCAGGACGCGGTACTGATGTGACCGCTACTGAGTTTCCTTCTTGGCGACGATGCGCATACCGTAGAAGCTGCGGAACACGAAGACCAGATTGATGGCAAGGAACAACGCAGCCAGCAGCAATACCACCGCCTGGTACCCTTGCGCCTGCAAACCCACGGCCATCTCGACCGCCAGCAGGCCGAACAGCGTGGTGAACTTGATGATTGGATTCATCGCCACCGAGGCGGTGTCCTTGAAGGGATCGCCGACGGTGTCGCCAACCACTGAAGCGTTGTGCAGGTCGGTCCCCTTGGCGTGCATTTCGGTCTCGACGATCTTCTTGGCGTTGTCCCACGCGCCGCCGGCATTAGCCATGAACACCGCCTGGTAAAGACCGATGATCGCTAACGAGATCAGGTAGCCGATGAAGAAGAAGGGTTCGATAAAAGCGCAGGCCAGTGTGCCGAAAAAGACTGCCAGAAAGATATTGAACATGCCTTTCTGTGCGTAGATCGTGCAGATCTCGACCACTTTCTTGCTGTCCCGCTGCGACGCCTTCACGACTTCATCCAGCCGGATGTGCGTACTAATGAACTCCACTGCGCGATAGGCACCGGTCGAAACCGCTTGGGTGCTGGCTCCCGAGAACCAGAAGATCGTTGCGCCCCCGGCGACCAAGCCCAGCAGGAAGGGCGGATGCAGTAACGAGAGCTTGTCCAGGTTCTCCGTGAGACCCGCGGTGAGCAACATGACAATAGAGAAGACCATGGTGGTGGCACCGACCACGGCAGTGCCGATCAGCACCGGTTTGGCGGTGGCCTTGAAGGTGTTACCGGCTCCATCGTTCTCTTCGAGCAGGAATTTCGCGGTTCGGAAGTCCAAGTCGAAGCCGAAATCCCGCTTCACCTCCGCCTCAATGCCAGGGATCTGTTCGATGGTTGACAGTTCATAGACCGATTGGGCATTGTCAGTGACCGGACCGTAGCTATCGACGGCAATTGTCACCGGCCCCATCCCCAGGAAACCGAAAGCAACCAGCCCGAACGAGAATACTGCGGCCATCATCGCTGCCTTGGCAACATCGGGATTGATCACCAAAGTGAGTTCGAACTGCGACAGGATGTAGGCTCCAGCCATCAGCGCGACGATGATGATGCCGATCCAGAATGCCGAGAAGTAGCCAGCGACGATCCCGGACAGGATGTTGAGGCTGGCACCCCCGGCCTTGGAGGCCGTCACTACTTCACGAACATGCTTGGATTTGGTCGAGGTGAAAATCTTGACCACTTCGGGAATGATTGCGCCCGCCAGCGTACCCAGGGTGATGATCAGCGAAAGCTGCCACCACAGGTGGGTGTAGGCCTTGCCAGCGATGGCGAAGTCGCCGATCAACAGGTACGAGACGATGAAAGTGAGGATCAAGGACACGCCGGAGGTGATCCAGACCAGCGACGTCAGCGGCGCTTCAAAGTCAAAGCGCGCTTTAGTCCCATATTGCCGTTCGGCGAGTACGCTATTACCGAAGTACGAGATGCCTGAGGCGATGATCATCATGACGCGCATGACAAACAGCCAGACCAGCAACTGCACCTGCACGGCCGGTTCTGGCACCGCCAGCATGATAAAGCTGATCAGCGCTACGCCGGTGACACCGTAGGTCTCAAAACCGTCTGCCGTTGGGCCAACCGAGTCGCCGGCATTGTCGCCAGCGCAGTCGGCGATGACGCCAGGGTTACGCGCATCGTCTTCCTGGATGCCAAATTCGATCTTCATCAAGTCGGAGCCGATATCGGCGATCTTGGTGAAGATGCCGCCAGCAATCCGCAGCGCAGCAGCGCCCAACGATTCACCGATGGCGAAACCGATGAAGCACTTGCCCGCCAGCGCTGGCGGTACATACAGCATGATGCCGAGCATGATCAGCAGCTCGGTCGAGATCAACAACATGCCGATGGCGATTCCTGACTTGATCGGAATGGCATAGACCGGAAAGGGCTTGGCGGCGAGCGCGGCGAACGCCGTGCGGCTGTTAGCCAAGGTATTAATGCGAATGCCAAACCAGGCGACCAAGTAGGAACCTGCGATGCCCACCAGCGAAAACACCAGAATCAACCCCACATCGGGTACGGGGAGTTGTTGGACGAAGTAGAAGTAACCGATCATGATCACCGCCGTGAACGCTTCCAGGATCAGCAGGAACTTTCCCTGAGTGATCATGTAGGTCTTGCAGGTCTCGTAGATCAGCTCACTGACTTCCGCCATCGAGCGATGGACCGGCAGGTGGAGAATCTGACGGTAGATGACGCCACCGAAGATCAAACCGCCGAGGCAGACCAGAAGTCCGTAGGAAAGCAGCGTCCAGCCGGACATTCCGCCGAAAAACGCGACCAGTGAAGCATCGGCAAGATCAGGCAGAACGAGATTAGCCTCGCTGACGTGGCCCGTGGATGCCAGGGCTGGAAGAAAAGCCGATCCAATGGCTAAAATCAATGTTATCTGTAGACAGAGCATCACCAGCCGTGCTGGGACAAGCACAAAGTTAACGAATATCATCTGTGTCACTCAAAAAAATTATGAGGGTGAAAGCAATTTGTTGAAGGTACTTGGAGTAATAATAGCCATGAAGCACCCCGCTGTCCATCGAGTTCCGCTGTTTGGCCCGTACACGCAAGCCACGCCTAATTTTTTTCGGTAGCATCACTCTGAATATCTTGAGGAATCTGACCATGCAACGCAGAACCTTTCTGAAGGCGCTCGGTGCCGGTCTGGCGCTGGGCAATCCAGTAGAGCGGCTGTACGCCGGAGAACCCGTTGCTGGTGGCATTCCCGATCTGGTCGCCGTCAAAAATGGCGACCCGGAGACGCTGTTTGATCGTGGCATTGAAGCCTTGGGGGGGATGAGACGCTTTGTCAAAAAGGGCCAGACGGTGGTGGTCAAGCCGAATATTGGCTGGAATGCGCCACCGGAGCGGGCCGCTAATACGAATCCCCGGTTGGTGCGCCGGATTGTTGAACATTGTCGGCAGGCCGGGGCGAAGGAAGTCTATGTGTTCGATAATACCTGTGATAACTGGCGCGACAGTTACCGCACCAGTGGGATTGAGCAGGCGGTAAAGGATGCGGGCGGCAAGTTGGCACCGGGTAATAGTGAAGGGTATTTTCAGAAAGTCGCCGTGGCGAAAGGGCGTCGGTTACGTGAAGTTAAAGAGCATGATTTTGCAGTCCGATGTGTTTATTAACGTGCCGGTACTGAAGAGTCATGGCGGCGCGCGGTTGACTGTGGCCATGAAGAATCTGATGGGCATCGTCTGGGATCGCGGGGAATGGCACGCTAACGATTTACATCAGTGCATCGCGGATTTCACTAGTTACCGCAAGCCGGATTTGAACGTGGTCGATGCCTATAACGTGATGATGCGCCATGGGCCGCGTGGGGTGTCGACGGCGGATGTCGTGAACCTACAATCGCAATTGCTATCAACCGATCTGGTAACGGCGGATGCGGTGGCGGCGAAGTTGTTTGGCCTGGAACCCAGTGAAGCAGGGCAATCGCATTAAAATTTATTTAAAAATCAAGTAATTATTAAAATTACTTTTGTAATTTTTATGTTGTTATTTTAACGACCTTGCT
>JAIFNF010000297.1 GCA_020047885.1 Gammaproteobacteria bacterium
GCAGTTTTCTGAGTTACGCCGTGGATTTCGATGGCGACGGTCATCGGGATCTATGGCGGAATCCCACCGATGCCATTGGCAGTGTTGCCAATTACTTCAAAAAGAACGGCTGGCGCAGTGGTCAGCCGGTCGCGGTGCCTGCTGCAGTCAGCGGCACTCGCTACCCGGCGCTAGTGAGTGAGCGCCTGAATCCGCCGAAAAGCAGCGTTGCCCAGTTGCGCAGTCAGGGCGTGACGCCTCGCGAACCGGTCAGCGACGCGCAGGCCGCGATGCTGCTGGAGTTCGCTGGTGAGACCGGGCCGGAATACTGGTTGGGATTCGACAACTTCTACGCCATTACCCGCTATAACCGCAGTCAGTTGTACGCCTTGGCGGTGTACCAGCTCAGTCAGGCCATTCGGATGCAATACGCCCAGTCCGGCCATCTCCCACGGGGTGAGGGGTGAGGGCGTTTTCCCAATATCTGGCGCAATGCGGATTAGATGGGTTTACTGAATTTTACGCTAATAAAAATCGCTCTGGTTCAGCGCGTTCGTGCGTTATTCCAGTGCAAGGGAGGTTTTTTATGTCCAAATCCTGGAGCCATGCTGTGCTCTTCGCGTCCTTGGCGGGCGTACTGGCGGGTTGCAATACCGTACCCGAGCAACAACCCGTACAGACGCCCGCGAATGCTATCTCTGGTGTCGATTTGAGCAGCGATGAACCGGTTCCTCAAGTGGAATCTCCCAGTCGCAGCGGTAACCCCGATACCTACGTAGTGTTTGGTCAGCGCTATCGGGTCAAGGAGACCAGCGCAGGTCATCGGGAAACCGGTGTTGCTTCCTGGTATGGTTGGGACTTTCACGGGCGCAAAACCTCCAGTGGACCTGCCTTTAATATGTTTGAGCTGACCGCCGCCCACAAGAGCCTGCCGATTCCGACCTATGTCCGGGTGAACAATCTGGAGAATGGCCGCAGTATCGTGGTCAAGGTTAATGACCGAGGACCGTTCAGTGGCGAGCGGATTCTCGATCTGTCCTACGCGGCGGCGGCCCGGTTGGACATGCTCGATCAGGGAACCGCCAAGGTGGAAGTCGTCGCGCTGGCACCGTATCAGTTCCTGCCGAAGCTCGCTGCCAAGCGTGCGGAAGAACGGGAACGGGTAGCCAGTCGTGCTGCCGAACTGATCAGCCAGCGGGAACGACAGGTCGCTAGTCGCGCTGCTGAATTGATTAACCGGGAGGAGAAGGCCGCTACCCTTCATTTCGCGCATGAAAAGCCGGTAGCCGGTCGGGCTTCGGGTAAGCCGCCAGCCGCCGTTCAGGAGAAGGCGCTGCGGTTGGCCAAAAATACCGCTGCGGTTAAAGACACTGGGCGGAACGCTTCTGGCGCAAAGATCCAGTTAGCGTCCGCTGCGCCGGTGGCGAAAGGGAAGCCCGTGGTGAAGGATAAGGCGACGGCGGCGGGTGCCAAGTGGGTGGCGAAGGATAAGGCGGTTGTAGCCAGTAGCAAACCGGCACCGAAGACTGCTTCAAAGCCATCTGATAGCCGTGTGGCCTCAGCAGACAAGAAAGGTGCGCTTTATGTGGTGGGAACCGTGACCGAGCGTAACAGCCCCCGTCAGGTGCAAAATCGGCTGAGTAGTCAGATGCAGCGCACAGTCCAAGTGGACTCCGGGACTGGCAAGCAGTACGAAGTCCGGGTGCCGGTGCGTAATTCCGGCGATGCCAAGCAGGTGACGATGCGACTAGCCAGCTTGGGTGTGAGCCGTTCGCGGGTCATCGCCGATTGATATAGGTTATTTCATCACGAGAACCGTTTTAACTATGGTGTATTCAACTGCGTTTCGCTCCTTGTTGTTGTCATTGCTGCTCTTGATCGGGCTGACTCCCGGCGGGTCTGTCGCCTACGCTCAAGCCATGCCGCCGCCGCCGCCCGTGCCGGTGCGCGGCTATGTGTTGATGGACTATCAGAGTGGCAATCTGCTGGCCAACGTGAAGGGCGACGAACGGATGGAGCCGGCCAGCATTACCAAGCTGATGACCGGCTACGTCATTTACAAGGCGCTGAAGTCGGCAAAAATTCGGCTGGATGATCAGGTCACCATCAGCGAAAAGGCTTGGCGAACCCAAGGTTCCAAAATGTTCATCAAGATCGGCAGCCAGGTATCGGTGGACGATCTGCTAATGGGGATGGTGGTGCAGTCCGGCAATGACGCGACGGTGGCGCTGGCCGAGCACGTTGCGGGTTCCGAGGAAACCTTCGTCACTTTGATGAACCAGGAAGCCCAGCAACTGGGGTTGACGAACAGTCATTTCGTCAACACGCCGGGGATGCCCGATCCGAACCATTACATGACCGCCCGGGATATTGCGGTGCTGGCCCGTGCCATTATTCGGGAATTTCCTGAACACTACACCCGTTATTCAGTGCCCAGCTTCAAGTACAACAACATCGAGCAGCAGAATCGTAACCGATTGATGATGATCGATCCGACCGTTGACGGGATTAAAACCGGCCATACGCAGTCGGCGGGCTATTGCCTGGCGTCCTCCGCCAAGCGTGGTGATACCCGCCTGATCAGTGTGGTGCTGGGTGCGCAGAAGGAAAAGGAGCGGGTGCAGGCCACCCAGGCGTTGTTCAGTTATGGCTTCAGCAACTTTGAAAGTCGCAAGCTGTACGACGCTAACACGCCGATTGTCACCACCCGGATCTGGAAGGGTGAGGAAAACGAGTTGCAACTCGGCATTGCGCAGGGGCTGTCCGTCACAGTGCCCAAGGGGCAGGCACCGCAGGTCAGCACGACGACGACGGTGCAGCCAACGATTATCGCTCCGGTGCAAAAGGATCAGCCGCTGGGCGAAATTGTGGTCAAGGTCGGCGATCAGGAAGTCAGCCGGACGCCACTGGTCGCGCTGAAGGATGTACCGGAGAGCGGCTGGTTCGGGCGAATGATCGATACCCTCCTGATGTTCTTCTATTCGCTGTTTTGAAGGCTCCGGCATGGATGACGAATCCCTGTTGCAGTTTCCCTGCGATTTTCCCATCAAGATCATGGGCGGCGGCAGCGCCGATTTCCGGCAGCTCGTGGTGGAACTGGTCAACCGTCATGCCCCTGATCTCGATGAAGCGCGGATCAGCGTTCGGGACAGTCGCGCCGGGCGTTATCAGTCGGTAACCGTGGTGGTCAAAGCCCGTGACCGCGCCCAGTTGGATGCGTTGTATCTGGAACTGAGCGGCCATCCGCGCATTACGCTGGTGTTGTGAAGGAAACGACGCTCCAGTTCCGCCGCCTGGGACGCCGGGAGTATTTGCCAGTGTTTGACGCCATGCGGACGTTTGCCGAGATGCGCGATGCCGATACACGAGATGAGTTATGGCAGGTCGAGCATCCTCCCGTCTTCACCCAGGGACTGGCGGGCAAGGCCGAGCATCTGCTCGCGCCCGGCGCGATCCCGGTCATCAAGGTGGATCGGGGCGGGCAGGTCACTTATCACGGTCCCGGTCAGGTGGTGATTTACTGCCTGCTGGATGTGCGGCGGCTGGGTTTGAGCGTGCGGGGGCTGGTCACGGCGCTGGAGCAGGCGGTGATTGAGTTGCTGGCCGTGTATGGCATCACCGCCCAGGCACGTCCCGATGCGCCGGGTGTTTACGTCGATGGAGCGAAGGTGGCAGCGCTGGGTCTGCGGATTCGTCAGGGTCGCTCCTACCATGGCCTCAGTTTGAACGTCGATATGGATTTGGAGCCGTTCACGCGCATCAATCCCTGCGGCTATCCCGGTCTGCGAGTGACGCAGTTGCGCGATCTGGGCATTGCACTGACCCCGGATGCCGCCGCCGAAGCGCTGTTGCCGCGGCTGGGTCGCCAATTTGGCTATACGACCTTTGGCGGCATCGACGGTCTACCTTAATTCCGATGCCCCTTTCGACTCAGGAATTCCCCATGCTCGAATCGTCTACTCCCCATCCTGCTGCCCCCTCGCGAGTCATTGGCGAGAAGCTGCGCGGCGCTGATAAGGTCGCCCGTATTCCGGTTAAAGTGACGCCAACTGACCCTAAGCAGCGACTCCGCAAGCCGGCCTGGATTCGCGCCCAGTTTCCCGGTACGCCGGAAGTGCAGCGGCTCAAGCAAATTCTGCGGGATAACCATCTG
The DNA here is from genome assembly GCA_020047885.1 of Gammaproteobacteria bacterium. Next base: position 4,133 of record JAIFNF010000297.1, read on the forward strand.
CACACGGTTTGTGAGGAAGCGAGTTGCCCCAACCTCGGCGAATGCTTCGGCCACGGCACCGCGACATTTATGATCATGGGCGCGATTTGCACCCGCCGCTGTCCGTTCTGCGATGTGGGGCATGGTCGGCCTAATCCGCTGGATCCCGACGAACCGGCGAATCTGGCGCGCACGATTGCCGCCATGGGTTTGAAATATGTGGTGATTACTTCGGTAGATCGGGACGATCTGCGCGATGGCGGCGCGGTGCATTTCGCCGAGTGCATCCGAGCCACGCGCGCGGCTCAGCCCAACATCGTGATTGAGATTCTCACGCCGGACTTTCGGGGGCGGATGGACATTGCGCTGGATATTCTGGCGCAGGAACCGCCGGATGTGTTCAACCACAATCTGGAAACCGTGCCGCGCCTGTATCGCCAGTCCCGACCCGGCGCGGATTATCAGTATTCGCTGGACTTGCTACAGCAATTCAAAGCCCGGCATCCGCAAATTCCCACTAAGTCCGGGCTGATGCTGGGGCTGGGGGAGACGCTGGACGAAATCCGCGAAGTGATGCGGGATCTGCGGGCGCATGAGGTCGAGATGCTGACGCTCGGCCAGTACCTGCAACCCAGCGTCCATCATTTACCGGTGGACCGCTATGCGTCGCCCGAAGAGTTTGAACAGTTGCGGGTGGAAGGCGAAGCCATGGGGTTTACTCACGTCGCTTCAGCCCCACTGGTGCGCTCGTCCTATCACGCTGATGTGCAGGCGCGAGGGGTGGCGTATTAGATCGACTCGGCATGGCGAGGGTTACCTACTTCTGCGTTTTTCCGACCTAGGCCGGGTCAGCTACCCTCTCAAAAACTGTCTGAACCCTTGTGATAACAGGCGGACGGGACGGTTATTGCGCCCATGATTTTTTGGCAGAACGAAGTTGTCTTGACATCAGGGACTTGCCCGCCTATCATCCCGCCTCTTTGCAGACCCGG
>JAIFNF010000173.1 GCA_020047885.1 Gammaproteobacteria bacterium
GAGTAGGGCAAGAATTAATCCGGCCGCTGCCATAATGCAAACCCTCCTGTCAGTGGATCATGGAACTGCATGGATTTCTCCGGGGTTTAATGTGTTGTTGTCGTTGATGGATCGTTCGTTAAGGAACTCGACGACGCTGCCGACCCGAGATCCTCTGCCACAAAGCATAGTCGGGAAAGCAGGCAATGAATCAAGTAATCGTTATCACTGGACAATGCCCGCTTCCGGCGTTCAGACTTTACTACTTTTTCCAACCCTCAGTGGAACCGAAATTATGAAAATCGAAACCATTGCCATTCACGGCGGCTATACGCCAGAACCGACCACCAAAGCGGTGGCGGTGCCGATCTATCAGACGACGTCCTATGCTTTTGACGACACGCAGCACGGCGCGGATCTGTTCGATTTGAAGGTGCCGGGGAATATCTATACCCGGATTATGAATCCCACGACCGCCGTGTTGGAACAGCGGGTCGCGGCGATGGAAGGCGGGGTCGGGGCGCTGGCGGTCGCTTCCGGGATGGCGGCGATTACCTACGCGCTGATGACTATTGCCGAGGTCGGCGACAATATCGTGACCACCTCGACGTTGTATGGCGGCACCTACAATCTGTTTGCGCATACTTTGCCCCGCTTTGGCATCGAGGCGCGCTTCGCCGATTATCACGATGTGGAGGCCATGGGGCGGCTGATTGACGGCAAAACCAAAGCGGTGTTCTGCGAATCCATCGGCAATCCGGCGGCCAACGTTGTTGATTTCGGCGCACTGGCCGCGCTCGCTCATGCGCATGGTGTGCCGCTAATCGTCGATAACACCGTGCCGACGCCGTATCTGTGCCGGCCCTTCGAGCATGGCGCGGACATCGTGGTGCACGCCCTGACCAAGTACATGGGCGGCCATGGCACCAGCATCGGCGGGATCATCGTGGACTCCGGGCGGTTCCCCTGGGATCAGCACAAGGAGCGTTTCGTGCGCCTGAACGAGCCGGATCCGTCCTATCATGGCGTGGTGTATGTCGAAGCGCTGGGGCCAGCGGCGTTCATTGGCCGGGCGCGGGTGGTGCCGTTGCGCAATACCGGCGCGGCGATTTCACCGTTCAACAGCTTCCTGATTTTACAAGGCATTGAGACGTTGCCGGTGCGCATGGATCGCCATTGCGAAAATGCGGTCAAGGTGGCGCAATATCTCAAAGCCCATCCCCAAATAGAGTGGGTGCGTTACCCGGCACTGGCGGACAGCCCGGACAAGCCGCTGGTGGATAAATACATGGGCGGACGTGGCTCCAGCATTCTCAGTTTCGGCATCAAGGGCGGGCGCGACGCGGGCGCGAAGTTCATTGACGCGCTGCAACTGGTCACCCGGTTGGTCAATATCGGCGACGCCAAGTCATTGGCCTGCCATCCGGCGACGACCACGCACCGGCAGTTGTCGGCAACGGAACTGGCGCGAGCCGGCGTCAGCGAGGATCTGGTGCGGCTATCCATTGGTATCGAGCATATCGACGACATTCTGGTGGATTTGGAACAGGCGCTGGCCGCCGCCCGCTGATGGCTGGCTATCGCCTTTCTTGGTGAAAGCCGCACTTCCGGGTTCCCCTCCTTGGCCAAGGCGGGGTGGCGCGAAGCGACGGGGTGGTTCGGAATGTCTGCTGATCAGCCGGAAAGACTGGAATCTACCGAGGGTTGCGTCGTGAAACAGGATCTTCTCAAACTATTACGCAGTCTGTTGCGCGGTGAGTTCAGCCGCGCCCGCCGTCGGCAGAACCGTTCGCCTTGGGTGATCGCTGGGCTGGTCATCGCCATTGTGGCCGTCAGTTCCTTTCTGCACGAACCCAAAGCGCCACCTTCCACAACGCCCAAGGGTGCCGAACTCACTTGCACGATTAAGTCCATCTACGACGGCGATACGCTGACCGCTCGTTGTCCAAACGGCGAAGTAAAAGTACGGGTGTTCGGCATCGACTCGCCGGAGATGGGCCAGAAACCCTGGGGCGAGGCGTCGAAACAGGCGTTGCGTGGTTTGTTGCCGACCCGCGATCCGATCCGGTTAAAGGTGCGGGATCAGGATCGCTATGGCCGGACGGTGGCACAAGTGTTTGCGGGCGAGCGCGATGCCGGTCTGGAGATGGTTCGACAAGGCCGGGCGGTGATGTATGAACAGTACAATAATTCGCCCGCGTACCGGCAGGCGCAGACCGAGGCTAAACAGGCGCGGCGCGGTATCTGGGAACAGCCGGGCGGTCAGCAGGATCCAGCGGCCTGGCGGCGGTTGAATCCGCGTTGAGCAAACACTCGAACCCCTTGAATATGAACCATCCCCTGCCAACGGCTGATGCCGCCAGGATTCAGCCCTGTCCGGAAGGTTGGCGCTGTGAAGGCGACTGGACGCTGGCCGGGATCGAAGATTTCGCTGCGCCGTTACCCGCTGCGCCTCCATCCAACCTGATCACGGTAGACGGCTCCGGCATCCAGGCCATTGATACCACCGGTGCCTTACAACTATTGCAGATCACCACTGATCTGGAGCGGGCGGGTTCTACCGTTCGGCTGGTCAACCTGCGTGAAGAACACCGGGCGTTGCTGGAGTTGGTCAAGGAACGGCTCGCCACTGCCGGAACGGTGACGGTTCCTCCACCGCCGAATACTTTGGAACGCCTGGGTCGGCAAGTCGTCTTTCAAACGCAGCACACGGTTGAATTTTTGGCGTTCATCGGCGAAGCGGCAGCATCGCTCGCCCGGTTGATATGGTATCCCCAACGCTTCCGCTGGCGGGCGCTGTTCAGCGACATCGAGACGGCGGGGGTCAATGCCCTGCCGATTATCGCGCTGCTGGCGTTCATGATGGGCGTGGTCATCGCCTATCAGGGCGGTCAGCAACTCCAAACCTATGGCGCCAACATTTTCATCGTGGAACTGGTTTCGCTCACCATGCTCCGGGAACTGGCTCCGCTGATTACCGCGATCATCGTCGCCGGCCGCACCGGTTCGGCCTATACCGCCCAGATTGGCACCATGCAGATCACCGAAGAAGTCGACGCCCTGCGCACCATTGGCATCCGGCCGATGGATCTGCTGGTGCTGCCCAAACTGCTGGCGCTGATCATCGCCCTGCCGTTGCTGACCGTGTTCGCTGACGCCCTGAGCGTGTTCGGCGGTATGGTCATGGCGGAGGCGTTGCTGGAGGTCAGCTTCAGCGATTTTCTCGACCGGTTCCCGCAAGTGGTCACGCCGACCTCCTTCCTGCTCGGCATCGGCAAAGCGCCAGTGTTCGCCGCGATCATCGCCCTGGTCGGTTGCTATCAGGGCTTTCAGGTGCGTGGCGGGGCCGATAGCGTGGGGCGGCAAACCACGGTCAGCGTGGTTCAATCCATCTTCCTGGTGATCGCCGCCGATGCGTTGTTCTCAGTAGTGCTGGGCGGAGTCGGGTTATGGCGCTGAATTCGGCTTCCACCGAGGCGGTGATTGCTGTGCGCGGCGTGCAGACCCGCTTTGGTGAGACGATCATTCACGATCATCTGGATTTCACCGTCCAGCGCGGCGAAATTGTCGCTCTGGTCGGCGGCAGCGGTTCCGGCAAGACCACGTTGCTGCGGGCGATTATTCTGTTACTGGAGCCGACGGCGGGATCGATTCAACTGTTTGGCCAGGACGTCATCGGCATTGGGGAAAGCGCTGCATTTCGACTACGCCGGCGCTTTGGGATGCTGTTTCAACAAGGCGCGCTATTCAGTTCACTGACCGTGCGGGAAAATGTGGCGATGCCCTTGCGGGAGCATACCCGGTTGTCGGCTCGGCAGATTACCGACATTGCCGATCTCAAAATCGCTTTGGCCGGTCTGCCGGCGGAGACTGGGAACAAGTTGCCGCGTGAATTGAGCGGCGGCATGTTGAAACGGGCAGCGCTGGCTCGGGCATTGGCGCTAGACCCGGCGCTGCTGTTTCTCGACGAGCCGACCGCGGGTCTTGATCCGGTCAGCGCCGGGGCTTTCGATGAACTGGTGGTGCAACTCAAGGAATCGCTGGGTCTGACCGTGGTCATGGTCACTCACGATCTTGATACATTATGGCAAGCCACTGATCGAGTGGCGTTTCTGGGCGAACGGCGCGTGATCGGCTATGCGCCGATGCGGGAACTGACCCGTGCGGAACATCCGCTGATTCGCGCCTACTTTGCAGGGCCGCGTGGCCGCGCGGCGCGGGAGCAGGCGTGTACAGTAAAGTAAATTACGCCCTGGTCGGGCTGTTTGTGATGGCGCTCGGAGCGGTGTTGCTCAGTGTGTCGTTCTGGCTAACGCTCGGCGGCGAAACCAAAACCTACGACCCTTATCGGGTCTATTTCCAGGAATCGGTAGCCGGTCTCAACCTGAAAGCGGCGGTGCGCTATCGGGGGGTGCAGGTCGGGCAGGTCGCCGCCATTCGGTTAAATCCCCATAATCCGGACCAAGTCGATGTGGTGCTGGATATTGAACGCGGGACGCCGATTCGCCGCGATACGATTGCGACGCTGTCAACCCGGGGTCTGACTGGCGTGGCTTCCGTGGAATTGAGTGGCGGCGGGCAGTCGTCCTTGCCGCTGGAAAAAGCGCCTGACCAGGAGCTGCCGGTGATTCAGGCCGGCCCGTCGCTGGTGGCGCGGCTGGACGATGCCTTCAACAGCATTCTGACCAATTTTGATAACCTGTCCAAGCGGCTGGAGCGGTTACTGAGCGACGATAATCAGACTGCCTTGACCCGGACGCTCCAGAATTTCAGCACCATTACCGGGGCGGTGGCCGACCGCGCCGACAGCCTCCGTCAGACGTTGATGAATGTGGAAACCCTCACCACAACGCTGGCCGGACGGGCGGAACGATTGGGCAAGGCGCTGGATAAAGTCGCTGGAGAATTGGAGCAAACCGGGGGCTTGAGTACGCAAGTTCAGGCGACCTTGAGCGATATTCGGGCCAGTGCCCAGGCCATTCGTAAAACGGCGGATCATTTTAACCAGACCAGCCTGGCGTTCACGGCACTGGCCGGGGATGGACAACGGGAATTGCAGCGACTGGGTCAGAACACCGTGCCCGAACTGGATGCGCTGCTGATTCAGGCCAGTGATTTGA
>JAIFNF010000205.1 GCA_020047885.1 Gammaproteobacteria bacterium
TCAGTTGCGCGGTTTTTTCCGGCAGCTTCGCCGCGCCCAGCGCATCCCAATGCGTGTGGTGATAGCGGACAATCGGGGCCAGATGCGCCAGGGGCGGAAACGCACTGAGCAATTCGCTGCCGGCGATGCAGTGAAACTCCGAACCTTCCCAGTCCAGTTCATTCACCAGACAGCGATGCATCTTGGTCGAGGACACGCCGCAATCATGCAACAGTCCAGCATGAAACAGATTTTCCAGTTCCGGTTCACTCAATCCCAGCGTGCGGCCACATTGAAACGCCATGAACGCCACGCGCTTGCCATGACACACTTCATCGACGCCCACCAGGTCGAGGGCGTCTGACAGTGCATGAATCGCGTGTCCAAGGTCAATCGTGATGCCCATGACGATATGCTCTCCATAGAAAACGAGGTTATTGCGCTGCGGGCGCACTGTCCGATGTGGCTTCCCGGGCGCGTTCCGCATAATCCACATAAGCCGGAATAGCGATCGCGGCGATAATGCCGATAATGGCCACCAAGGGCACAATCAGCGCCAGCAGAATGACCCCGAGGGTATTCGGGGGCGGCGGATAGCCGAACCGGTTCGGCCCCTGCGTTCCGGGCATGATCATTACCACCAGATTAACCAACGGGATCAGTGCCAATATAGACCACCAACCGCTGGCATTAAAGTCGTGTAAACGTTGAATAGCCAACAGGATAGTAACGATAAGGCTTAGTAGCGTCAGGATGATGATCGCACCGCCTATCACCCAAATCATTGCCTCATTGTCTTCACTAGCTACCCCACCCAGCAGTGCCGTCATCAAGTAAGTCAGCATTCCTAACCCTATCAAATAACCGATATAACGCACCCGGCCTAGACGACCCTGGGCGGAAAGAATTTTCAGTTCACCGAACTGCGTGGGTGTCGGCGGGGTAATGGCACTGCGGGGGGGCTGGTAGGGGCTTTGCGTATCCATGTCAATTTCCAGTTTACTTGATCTCGAAAATTGTAAGAGTGGTTTGGTCGGATTGCGACGAAACATTGTACCGCGATTGGCAACTTTCCCGCTCGTCCAATCCATGCCATGCTTGTAGTTGACGTTTTCCCACCCTTGCCGGTTTCTACAAAACCATGCTCCCCACTGCTCCGGTTCCTCTGGACACGCTTTGCCGCCTCGAAACGCCTGAAGGCATTGAACTCAACCTGCGGGTGGCCGGGCCGGTGGCGCGAGCTTTGGCCTGGGGCGTGGATGGACTGATTCGCTATGGCGCGTTGTGGGGGCTGTTGATGACGCTGATGCTGCTCGGCGATGGCGGCTTTGGCCTGTGGCTGATCGCGCTGTTTCTGACCGAATGGCTCTACCCGGCGCTGTTTGAAGTCTACGCCGGAGGCGCGACGCCTGGCAAAAAAGCGCTGGGCCTGAAGGTTATTCACGCCAATGGTACGCCGGTGGACTGGTCGGCGGCGCTGATTCGCAACCTGTTGCGAGCCGTGGATTTCCTGCCGTTGTTCTACGGCTTTGGCCTGGTGGCCCTGTTGAGCAACCGCCATTTCCAGCGCCTCGGCGATCTGGCCGCCGGTACGCTCGTGATCTACCGTGACCTGCCGGACAGTGCACCGCACTGGCCGCCTGGTCCGGCGCTGCCGCCGCCCTTTCCCCTGAATCCCGCTGATCAACAACTCCTGATCGACTTCGCTGAACGTAGTGCAACCCTGAATCCAGACCGGCAGGCCGAACTGGCTGATCTGCTCGCGGGTGCCACTGGCCTGTATGGCGTCGTGGGCGTGGAACGATTACGCGCCTACGCCCGTTGGCTGACTGGAGAATCGCCATGAAGCAACGTCTATTTGAAAAACGTTACTCAGCGGGCTGGCAAGCTTTTGCCACCAGTCTGGATCGGCTGGAACGCCCGGTGTCGGCCAAAAAACCACCCCCGACCACGCCTCTGCCGGTTGCAGCAATCCCCTCTGCTTACCGGCAACTCGGTCAACAACTGGCGATAGCTCGCCAGCGTTGCTATAGCGCTGCGTTACTCGTGCGGCTGAATCAGTTGGCGTTGCGCACTCATCAGCAACTTTACCGCGCCCCGCAACGCCGCTGGCTGGTAGTTCTGCAATTTTTAACGGCGGACTTTCCGCAACGGGTGCGTGCCAACGCCGGGCTTTTCTGGCTGGGTGCGGCCTTGTTTTATCTACCACTGCTGGGCATGGGGTTGGCCGTCTATCAGACCCCGGAACTGATTTACAGCCTGCTGCCGCCCGAATCAGTCGCGGATCTCGAAGCGATGTACGCCCCGGACAAAGCGGGCAGCGGGCGAGATGCGGCGGATGATCTGGCGATGTTCGGCTACTACATTTACAACAACATCGGCCTGGGCTTTCGCACGTTCGCCGGGGGAATTTTCCTGGGCGTCGGTGCCGCGTTCATGCTGCTGTTCAATGGCGTCTTCATCGGCGCGATATCCGGCTATTTGACCAGCCGGGGGTTGATTGAAACGTTCTACACGTTTGTCGCCGGTCATGGCGCGTTTGAATTGACCGGGATTGTGCTGGCAGGCGTGGCTGGGTTGAAACTGGGCTGGGCCGTCGCGGCACCGGGTCGGTGGCGTCGGGGAGAAGCCTTGCGGCAGGCGGCCGCCAGTGGGGTGCGCTTAATTCTCGGCGTAGTCGCGCTTCTGCTGCTGGCGGCGTTCATTGAAGCGTTCTGGTCATCGAATCGGGCGATACCGGCGGAGATTAAATATGCGGTCGGCATCGCCGGCTGGCTGCTGGTCATCCTCTACCTCACTCTGGCAGGTCGCCGTGCGCCTTGACGCCATCACGGTAACACCGCGCCCGCGCCATGCCTGGGAAGCCACCGATCTGGGCATGGCGATGGTGCCTCACTGGTTCGGGCCGGTCTACGCGGCCTGGTTCGCGGTGGCGTTGCCGCTATTCCTGCTGCTGCATCTGCTGTGCTGGGGAAGCTGGTACTGGATTCCGTGGTTGTTGTGGTGGTTCAAACCGCTGTTAGATCGCCCGGTCCTCTACATTCTCAGCCGTGCCCTGTTTGGCGAATTGCCCTCACGTTGGCAGTTCTGGCGGGACTTGCCAGGGTTGTTGCATCGCCAGGTGTTCGCGGCGCTGACCTGGCGCCGCTTCGATATGACCCGTTCTTTCACCTTACCCGTCAGCCAGTTGGAGGGACTGAATGGCAAGGCTCGCCGCCAGCGGTTACGCGATCTGGGGCATCCGGGCCGGGGACCAGCGGTATGGCTAACCATGGTCTGCCTGCATCTGGAAATTGCCCTGGACGTAGCCATGGTCACGCTGATTTGGATGCTGATTCCCGATTTCGTGGCGGTGGAATTTTTTGATCTGTTCGATGACAGCGATGAACTGGGGCAACTCTGGCTGAATATCATCGGGTTCTGCGGGCTGAGTCTGGTCGAGCCGTTCTATGTCGCCGGCGGCTTTGCGCTGTATCTCAATCGGCGGGTTTGGCTGGAAGCCTGGGATTTGGAACTCGGGTTTCGGCGGTTGGCGGAACGGTTGGCGCGGGTCGTGGTAATCGTGGCGGTACTGGCGACCGGACTGGGGTTGCTGACGATTGTTGAACCGGTATGGGCGGCTGAATCAACCAACGTTCTCTGCGAACAACGCCATGAGCGGGAGGCGCAACTGGCGCAGGCGTCCAGTCCCGTGCAGCGGATGCTGGCGGAAACGTTGAAGGAACCGGAACTGCACGTTTGCGAACATCAGGAAGGATGGCAGTGGCGAGACGACCTGCCTGACGCGCCTTCCGAATCCGGCAGCCGGAAAAATTCCCTGGCCGAAGGATTCGCCGCGTTCATCGAAATCGCCCTGTGGTTCGCGCTCGGTCTGTTGATCAGCATCGCAGTCTGGTGGCTGTGGCGACACCCGCCGCGTAGTCTCGCGACCGTCCGCCGCCGCGTTCAACCGTCCAGTCCTTTGCCAGTTCACGGTCATCCTGAAACCCTCTTCGCTCCCGAATCCGAACTGGGAACCCGCGCTTGGCAGGTGTGGGAAGCCGGTCAGCCACGCGAAGCCCTGCGGCTGCTCTATCAGGGCAGTCTGGCCGGGCTGGCGACGCAGCACGGTTTGCCGATTCACACCAGCGCTACTGAGGATGAATGCCTGCGCCTCGCAGCCGCCCAACTTGCGCATCCAGAATTGCTCAATTTTCTCCGTCGCCTGACCCATGCCTGGCAAGCCATGGCCTACGGTCATCAACCGCCAACGGATGACGCCGCCCGATGTCTGTGCGAAGAATGGCCGTGCCACTTCGCCACCACCGGAGCGCCATCCGCATGACATTGCGCCGTTGGCACTGGATTCCGCTGATCCTGTTGGTGCTGCTTATTACGGGCAGTCTGGCGCTGTGGGTGAGTCAGAACCTGGTCAAGCGCAGTGGGGAGATTTACACCGGCTATGGCGAGGCTGCCCGGAATAATCCGTTTTACCTGGCCGAACGCCTGCTGACCCGGTTGGACGCGACGGTGCATCCAGTGCGCCGACTTGCGGAATTGCCCGATCTCCTTGATCCCGCCGACACCCTGCTGGTGGCCATTCCCACTTACGCCCTGAGCGCGAGCGAGGCGGAACGGTTGTTGCACTGGGTGGGGCAGGGCGGACATCTGATCATCGGCGTCCAGCATCCTTACGAACTCGGCGCGGGACGCGATCATTTGCTCAATCCGCTCCAGATCCGCAGCCAGCGGGTCGAATCCACAACGGACGATCCGGTTCCCGTCCAAATGAACGCAACCCTGCCGCTGTTGCAAGTGCGCTTCCGGTCCAATCTCCGGCTGAACGATGCGTCCTGGCAGGTGGTCCGCTGGGGGCGGGGTCAGGTGACGTTGTTGACCGACCTTGACCTGTTCACCAATCAGCTATTGATTGACCACGATCACGCCGATTTCCTGTGGACGTTGTTTCAGCAAAACTCTGCCAGCGGTGCTTTCTGGTTGCAATACCGGATGCTGACGCCCGCGCTCGCGGAACTGCTCTGGCAACAGGCCTGGATGCCGTTACTGGGATTGCTGCTCACCCTGCTGGCCGCGCTGTGGCGCTATAGCCGACGACTGGGACCGCTCTTGACGCCTCGTT
>JAIFNF010000048.1 GCA_020047885.1 Gammaproteobacteria bacterium
CACTCACCAGCGGCAGATACTCCAGCATTAACCAAGCGTATTCACCGGCGACGCCAGACCCGACCGGTTCAGGCACCCGCACGGTTCGGGTCGCCGCGAGTTCAGCCAGACCCGCGGCTTCGGCCTCAAACCCGGGCAGGCAAGCCGCGGCGTTGACTTTGACGAAGAAGGTCCGCTGGCCGTCGCTGATGCGCCACGCCTGGTTGATGCAGCCGCCGGCGAGCGGCTGGCGCTGACGGATGATCAAGGGCTGTCCGGTAACGGCGTCGATAGACGCTTCGAGTGCCGTCCAAAGATCGGTCATGATGGGCATACCTTGGCGTGGGGAACCTCCTCGTGATCGCCATCCAGGCGTTTCACACGGTGATCCTGATCAAAATACTCCGGTTTTCCCCAGGGAGCGCAAGCCGTACAATAAAAAGCTGATGAGCTGCCTCGGTTCCGAACCCGAGGAACCGTAATCCAGCCGATCAGGCGCGGTTCTCAGCGAGTGCCGAGACCGTATTGATCCGGTGTTCCTATTGTCACTGCCGCGACTTGAAAGCCCCGACCGCCAGGCCCAACCCACCGGCCACTTATCAACGACACGGAGACCCTGCCACCCTATGATTGGCGCGATAGCTGGAGATATCATCGGTTCGGTGTACGAACACCACCCGATTAAAACCAAAGACTTTCCCCTGTTTCATCGCCGTGCCCGGTTCACCGATGACAGTGTATTGACCGTGGCCGTATCGGACGCGATTCTCACCGGACGGCCTTACCACGAGACGGTCCGGGAATGGGGTCGTCGCTATCCTCAGGCCGGTTATGGCGGATCGTTTCTGGAGTGGCTGCATGCAGAGGATCCCCGGCCCTATCACAGTTGGGGGAACGGTTCGGCGATGCGGGTGAGCGCGGTGGGCTGGGCGTTCACCACGGAGGAGGAGGTCTTGCGCCAAGCGCGCCACAGCGCCGAAATTACGCATAATCATCCCGAAGGCATTAAAGGCGCACAGGCGACCGCACTTGCCCTCTATCTGGCTCGCACCGGTGTGGCGAAGGAAGAAATCCGCGCCCGCCTGCAAAACGGGTTCGGCTATGACTTGGCGCGGACGGTGGCGGCGATCCGTCCCCATTATGCCTTTGACGTGTCCTGTCAAGGCACGGTACCCGAAGCCTTGATCGCGTTCTTTGAGGCGGATTCCTACGAGGACACGGTCCGTAACGCCGTTTCTCTTGGGGGCGATAGCGACACGCTCGCCTGCATTGCCGGCAGTATTGCCGAGGCGTTCTACGGCGGTGTGCCCGAGACGGTCCGGGCCGAAGTCCAGGCCCGCTTAACGCCTGATTTGTGGCAGCGGGTAGCGGCGTTTGAACAGCGCTATTGTTAGCCACCGCCAGCACGTGATTTCCGGTCACGAACAGTATTGAGCAAGATTCGTATGGTGTTGTCGTGGAAACGCGGGTATCAATAAATGATAAGATGGCTTGATTCACTACACAAGGAGACTAACTATGACTCTGGCTGAGACCATTTATCAACACAGTCTTTCTTTACCAGAATCAGCAGCGCGTGAAGTGCTGGATTTCATTCAATTCATGGAACAACGCTACCGCGTAACGGCGACGGATACACTTCCGCAGAATTTGACGCCTGAACAAAGAGCGGCCTATGCTCGCTTATCGCGTCTTCAAATTGACTGGGGGGGAAAACCGATCACCGACCGGGATGAAGCCAATGCCCGCTGAACAACGCGCATTTATCGACAGCAATATTGTTCTCTACGCACTGGGAACCGAAGGTCAAAAACAACAAGCGGCGTGGCGCGTTCTTTTTCGGTTTCCATTGATTTCAGTCCAAGTCTTAAATGAGTGCAGTAATGTACTCATAAAAAAGCGAAAAATAGACAAATCTCTGGTGCGAAGCACATTGCAAGATATTCTAAAATTTGTCTCGGTAGAAGCTATTGGTATGCCCATCGTTGAAACCGCTTGGATTTTACTGGATCGCTACCGGTTTTCATACTTTGACAGCCTGATTTTGGCTTCTGCTCTAACTGCTGGTTGCCAAATTCTCTACTCCGAAGACTTGCAACACGGCCAAGTCATCGACGGGCGATTGACGATTATTAACCCATTTTTGCCTGGCGACAGCCTATAAGCGCCATACTGGCAAGGTCATTGTTGAATGTTAAGAACCAAAGCGACATAACCGGCCAGCCATGAAGAGCAACAAACAGCGCCGTCAGGAAATCAAGGCGCACCGACTCCGGCGGATCGCGCAGAAAGCCCGGATCATCAACGCCCGACCGGTGGATCGTCCTATTGGAACCGTGGCGGTCACGCCCGCCGTGTTACGGCCCACCAACAGCTACAGCATTCCCGATTTTGTCCAGCGTGGTTACTACCAGGATCGGCCTTTTCAGTGCAAGGATTGCGGCGTAGCAGAAATCTGGACGGCGGCACAACAGCAGTGGTGGTATGAACAGGCGCAAGGCGATGTCTGGACAGTAGCGGTGCGCTGCCGGGCGTGTCGCCAACAGGAACGGACGCGAAAAGTCGAAGCGCGACGGATTCATCTGGAGGGGTTGGCCATGAAGCAATCGCGCCGGGTACTGGAATCAGGAATCAGCACATGAGCCTTGACGCCCTTCTCTTTCAGCAAGGCGGGCGGTGTTTCTGCTGCGGCCAGTCGCTGCGGCGTGAAGAAGCCTCGGTAGATCATGTCATTCCGTCGAGCATGGGCGGAACCCGCACCGTGGATAACACGGTAGTCTGCTGCAAGACGGTCAACGCCTATTTTGGCAGCCTGTCGCCCAAACAAAAGCTGATGGTCATCTTGGCGTGGGGCAGGCAGTTACAGTGTCCGCGCCAACCCGCTGCTCAATCCAGCGTGAGTTGATTATGTGGAGGACTGCAATCGAAAACGGTCATGACCGTAATGATTGCCGTCGTCGTTCCTTTCGATTGCGATCCGCTACAGGTACTAGTGGCCTGGTTGCCCGATCGGATTAGGCAAGTTTTCATCGCCTGGTGAGAGGATTGTCGGAAACGCGCTCGGTCGCCACCACTCGATCCTCTTTTGCCGGTGCGTACCGCAACACCCGGCCATTCTCGAGGACCGATTCGAGTGCGACCCAGCGGCCGTTCGTGCGGTGATAAAAGACCTTAATATCGACGTTTTGCGGCTCGGCCAAAATGCGAAACCCCGTCACGGGTACTGTTCGATCGGCGATCTTCCGTTCCGACTCACCAAGGGGTTGAATCTTGACCGCAATCCATTCGCCGGTTTGGGTATTGAGCAAGCGCTCTTGTTTGAGAAATTGCTGATCCCAATAGGCGAAGCTCATCATGCAGTGGACTTGATGAATTCTGGTCTCATTCGGGGTCTCGATCGTGTAACCCTGCGTGGTTTTGTTCAAATCCACCGCATAGCGCGTGCCGTTGGCATCCGTTTCTGACTCGATCCGGTTCAGGCAACCGTTCCGCCAAGTTTCGATATTATTGTGGCGGTACCGGTAAACCGGCACGCGCAGGATTTTGACGTCGAACGAGGCCGCGCTGTCCACCATGTGTGTCGCGCCGCGCTGGGTAATCCGAAAGCGATGCACCCCGATAGGCTGATCGTCGAGCGATACGGCAAAGGTCAGTTCATCGTTCACCGATGCGGTCGCCATGCGCAGACCGGGTGCCGCCAGCAACACGATGACGGCACCCACTAAAAGACGAGGGTTCATTTTCATACCCGGATCTCCCCTGAGTCGTCAGCGATTTCCGGCGCACACAACGGGCTGGAGCGCCGGTCAGTGAGGCGCTGGGCGATCATGACCAATACCGGCGTGGTGATGGCCCAGCCGAGGGCGAGGGCGGCCAGCGCCATCGGTGGATGGTTGAAAGTGACGGCACCCAGATTGGCTCCGGCTAAATAGGCCAGCGGGCCACCCACCGCCCCAAACCCAAAGGCCAGCAGGTGGCGACCTTTAAACCGATTCATGCTGACGTTCAAGGTGGTTGCGAAGGCGACCCAGAGGGCGACCATCCAGTAAGGCGCAAGCATTGGATGCCACTGGCCGGAGGGGTAGGACAACCAACCCGTCGCAGTCAAAGTGGAATCGAACACCAGGCCGATCCCGGCCGCAATGGCCAGCAAGCTCAGCTCGGATTTGGGATCCCGCGTGCGTGCGAGGTGATAGGCCGCCACGACGGCGACCACAACCGGTCCGACCCAGGGCATCTCCCGGGCACCGCCCAATACGCAGGCGAACCAGGCGACCTGGAACAGAATAAAGTTCACGAGTATTGACATCTTAGTTTCCCAAGTACCCTTGACGTGCGCCGCCGTCACTATTTTAGGTTCCGCTGCTATAGCCGTTGATCCCAACCAACCGGCGAATAACACTATTGGCCATGCATTGCGGAATGAGATTGACCGGGAAACTCCGATAGACCGGTCCTTCCCATAGAGCATCAGGCAGGGTCGCCAGTTCCAACGCCACCTGAACGGGCGTCTGCTCCCGAACGCGGCCAGCGTCGCCGTTTGCCAGAGGGGCTGTCCCTGCTCACTGTAGGCATCGGGTCGGGAACCCATCAAGCGAAACCGTAAGCCACGGGAAAAGGGCATGGCTCATCGGGCGAAAGGGGCAACCAGTCCCCTCGTGGATCGACCGCTCCCGGTATTTTAGCCGGATTAGCCCGTTGAGCCGGTGTCCATCGGTTGCTATCCGCTGGCTCCCTGTTTTGGAGGTTTTGATGCTGGATTTTTCGCCAGTGGGCAAACCATCAAGCCCTACCCACGGTGAGCCGCAAGACTGGTAAACTTATCCCCAGTTTCGGTGGAAAACTTCCGGGCCACCGCCCGCACGAGGGTTGGACGGCAGGGGTCAGTACGCCCTCTGGCGCGTAGCTCAAAAAAATCGGCGATCCCAGTGCGACTGGAACGACCGAAGTGTGGTGCAAAATCACCAAGACCTGTGGTGTCAACAGGCACTTTCAGTGTAGGAGGTCATCGCATGAATGCCTTATTTTGGTTCAAGCTCTACCTGTTGACTATCCCCGTTTTCTTTGCCGTCGACATGATCTGGCTGGGCTATGTGGCCAGGGACTTCTACAAAG
>JAIFNF010000261.1 GCA_020047885.1 Gammaproteobacteria bacterium
ACAGGCACTGAGCTTGCTCGTCGCCGGCTTCCGTGCCGGCGTCCGCGTGGGTCAGCAACTCCGGAAATAAATATGGGTAATGGTCAGTTGCTAAAGGGGGGGACGGAACGGTTACAAGCCCCGCTCACCCCGACCGTATCGGTGGTCGTCATCGGTCGCAACGAAGGCGAGCGACTGGTGCGCTGCCTGGAGTCAGTGCGAGCCATGGCCGATCCTGGTGGACCAGTTGAACTGATCTATGTGGATTCCGCGTCTACCGATGGCAGTCCGGAACGTGCGGCGGCGCTGGGCGCGCAGGTCATCACCGTACAACCGGAGCGACCTTCAGCAGCGCTGGGTCGGAATGCCGGTTGGCGGATCGCCCAGGCATCGTTGGTGCTGTTTCTGGACGGCGACACGCTTTTGCATCCCCGGTTTGTGGCCGACGCCCTGCCGGAATTTCACGACCCGAAGGTTGCGGTGGTGTGGGGCCATCGTCGGGAATTGTATCCCGATGCCTCGTGGTACAACCGGGTGCTGGATCTGGACTGGATTTATCCGCCGGGTCCCAGTGAATTCTGCGGCGGCGACGCCCTCATGCGGCGCGACGCCTTGCACGAGGTCGAGGGTTTCGACGCCAGCCTGATTGCCGGTGAGGAGCCGGACCTGTGTCGGCGGCTGCGGGCGCGGGGCTATCACATTCTGCACGTTGACCGACCCATGACCGGCCATGACCTGGCGATGACCCACTGGCGGCAATACTGGCGGCGGGCAGTGCGCGCCGGCCATGCCTATGCCGAAGTGGCGGCGCGGTTTCGCGGTACGGACACGCCGTTGTGGGAGCACGAGGTTCGGCGCAACAAGTTACACGGCAGTGTCCTGATTCTAAGTCTGATATTGGCAATAGTCGGCGCACTGTTCGGCCAGTCGCTGATTCCGCTACTGGTTCTCGGCCTGTGGCTGGCACTGACGATTCGCACGGCGCTACGGGTCGGCTGGAAGAGCCGCGACCCCTGGACCCGGTTTCTGTATGGCGTCCATTCCCACTTGCAGCAAATTCCCATTCTGGTCGGGCAACTGGGCTATTACCGGGATCGTTGGCGGGGTCGGCGGCGCGGCCTGATTGAATACAAGTAAGGCGATTTCAAACGTGAGAATTTTAGCCACGGAATGACACAGAATGACACAGAAAAAGAAAGAATTTTCCGTGTTTTTCCGTGTTTTTCCGTGGCTAATTATAGTCTTTATGAGAAATTGCCTAAACGGAGGCAACGGTGAGCGGAATCGTCAAACGGGGGCTGGTCGGGGCGTTGACGCCACTGGCCAGGATCACGCAACGCCTGGGGGAATCCTGGCGGCGGCTCTGGGCGCATGTCAGCCTGCGGGCGGCTGTCACGGGATCCGTAGACCCTTCCGTGGTCATTCTGGGCGTGGCGGAAATTCGCGGAACCGGACGCATCGACCTGGGCCGCGATTTGTTTCTGTATTCGGGTCTGTATCTGGAAACTCAGGGGCAGGGCCGCATCGAGATCGGCGACGAGGTGGTGATGTCGCGTGGCGTGCATGTCGTGGCCTTTCAGGCCGTGACCATCGGCACCGGAACCCTGATTGGCGAATACGCCAGCATCCGCGACGCCAACCACCGCTTCGGCGGGGATCAGGCCATCCGCTGGTCGGGACATACTGCCGCCCCGATCCACATTGGCCGCAATGTCTGGATTGGCCGGGGCGTCACGGTGTTGCCCGGCCTGACCATTGGCGATGGGGCAGTAGTTGGCGCGAATGCCGTCGTGACCCGTGATGTCGCGCCGGGCGCTGTCGTCGTCGGTATACCGGCGCGGCCGTTGTGATTCACTGTGGCGATTATTGCCCTCCTCCCCGCGCTGATTGCGGCTTATTTCGCGTGGTCCCGTTCGCTGCAGTTCGCGTTTCTCAACGTCTATGTGCCGGTACTGCTGCTGATGCCGGATTATTATCGCTGGATGGCTCCCGGCCTGCCGGATCCGACCATGAGCCAGGGGGCGGCTTTAGCGGTGTTTCTGGTGTTTCTGGCGCGGGGCGCTCCAGGCTATCAATTCTCCTTTTTTGATCTGGTCATGGTCGGGTTCGCGACCACTGCGGCGTTTTCCCAGTATCTGGCGGCCGGTTACAGCGATGCCCAGAACTTGATGTTCGCTATGCTCGCCGGGGGGGTGATTCCCTATATTCTGGCCAAAAGCTTGATCGAGCCACTGGGCTTGCGGGTCGATTTCGCCAAACGTATCGTCGTCTGCCTGTTTGCCGTGACCCTCATCTGCCTGTACGAGGCGCGTTTTGGAGCCAATCCCTGGCGATTAGTGCTGAGTCGGTTCTTTCCGGGGCAAGGCCAGGGCTGGATTATCACTTTTCGCTGGGGATTGGCCCGCAGCGCCGGTCCCTATGGTCATGCGATTCTTGCCGGCGTCATCATGGTGGTGGGCTATCGGCTGCAACGCTGGCTGGAGTGGAGCGGTGCCTGGCAACGACCGTACCATCCGCTGTTCAAATGGCTGCCCTGGCCCTGGCTGAGCGAAAGTCGGGTTTATACGCTGGGCTTGCTGGGTGGCGTGATTCTGTCCCTGGTCAAGGGACCGTGGCTGGCGGGCGTGGTCGCGGCAGTCGTGGTGTTGATCGGGCGCTTGCGCAACCGCTGGATCGGGGTGGGTATCCTGCTGGCTTTTCTGTTCCTGATCTGTCTGCCGGGCGCTATCTGGTTTTTACAATGGGCCGGCGTGGGTCGGGAAGCGGCTGAGACAGTCAATCAGGAAACTGCCGCTTATCGACTGGAACTGATCGGACACTACATTGAGTTTGCCAAGGAAAAGCTGTGGCTGGGTTGGGGGCTGACCGCTTGGCCCAAGGTGCCGGGTTCGGAATCGATTGATAATTTCTATCTGCTGCTGTTTCTGATGCATGGCTTGATCGGCCTGGTGCTGTATTTGACCATTCTGCTGGGCATGACCATCCGGTTGATCGTTCATGCCATGCGCAGCCCCAATCCCGAACCGCTGGGCAGTTCACTGGCGTTCACCTTGGCGGGCGTCTATATCTGTTACTTGGTTTCGGTGGCGACGGTGTACATGGGCGAACAAACCGTGCCGCTGCTGTTTCTGATTACGGGTTGGGCCGAGGGTTATATGCGTTCGGGGCAGGAGCAGACTCTGCCGGGAGGGTGGCCGGCGCAGGCGATGCCACCGGCATCGTTGTTCCAGTTCCCGCGGATTCTGAGCTGATACCCATGAGCGCCAGCAGTGGCGGACGAACCCGCTCCCGCCACACGGCGTAGCCGGCGACATTGAGGTGCAGGCCGTCCCGGTATAGTTCGAGTCTGGGACGACCGCCAGCATCCTGCATCGAGCTGGCGACGTCGATGAACTGCAACCCCGGGGTGGCTTCGCAGTACGCCTTTAACCGCTGATTGGCTTCGCGTTGTCGTTCCAGCCGGTTGGCAAAGTGCGGGGAAGGTTTGATGGACAGGAACAGAATCGGCAGCTTCGGATCCCGCTGCCGCAACTGTTTGACGAGCGCCTGGAATCGGTCGACTACCAGACCTGGCCAGGCCCACCAAAAACCGAGATCGTTCTCCCCCGCGCCGACGACCACGGCTCGTGGGTGGTACGGCAGAATGACGCGGTCGGCGTAGTACCGCAGGTCGGATAACTGCGCGCCGCCGAACCCCCGGTTGATGACGGGAACCGGGGCCATGTCGGCGGCCAGCGTGTCCCAGAACCGGATGCTGGAGCTGCCGATAAAGACGACTTGGCCAGGAGCGGGAGGGTGCTGGCGATCCTGAGCTTCGAAGGCGGCGATGGCCGGTTCCCAAAGCTCGGCAGCGGGTAGCCGGAGGTACAAGATACCCGCGCCGGTCGCGGCAACCAGTAGCGCCAGTAGTACCAGTAGCATAACCCACCGCCTCATCGAACCGGTTTGGTGGAGCCAGAAATTGCGAATGTGCCAGTGCGTCATATCAACCCTGCATTGAAAATTTTGGAGATTGATAATGAACGATCAACCGATCGTCGGTGTGGTGTCCAGAAATTCTATCGCATACGTGGAAACCTTGTTTCAGTGTTATCAGCGTCGGGAAATCGTAGTTCTGTTACGCAGTGCCGATGACGCCAGAATCGGGTTGACCGGAGTTACCCGCGTGGTGGAACCCGATGATACCAAAGGCTGGTTCAAAGAGGCCGGTGTATTCAGCCATGACGACACATTAGCGCAAATCGCGTTCACTTCGGGCACCGAGGGCGAGCCAAAGGGCGTGCTATTAACTCACCGGAACCTTGCGGATGTCACCGAGCGACTGAATCAGGTGATGGAAGTGGATAGCCGTATCCGGGAATATGTCGGGGTACCGGCCAATTTTTCATTTGGCCTCGGGCGATTTCGCGCCGTGGCGGCAGCCGGTGGAGCCAGTTTTCTGCCCACCCATGGCTTTGATCCGCTGGAAATCAGAGACCTGCTGCGGTCTGGCGATATTAACGCGGTGTCAACTGTGCCCAGTCTCTGGCGGGTTTTATTACAGAATCAGCGTCTCTTCGGGCCAGAAACTGCGCAGGTAAAATGGATTGAAATAGGCAGTCAGTACATGAGCCGTGGCGAAAAAGAACAACTGAAAGCGCTTTTCCGCAAGGCGATTATTGTGCAGCATTATGGT
This sequence comes from Gammaproteobacteria bacterium, assembly GCA_020047885.1. The sequence goes on from JAIFNF010000261.1 coordinate 4,655, forward strand.
TTAACCGAGGCATCACGGACGACTTTTCTGCGCATTGACCAGACCGATGGTGAAGCGCTGGAATCGGTAGGTCAGGTGTATGGGGAAACCGAAGTGCGGATTTCTGACGAGGGTAAAATCTGTATTCGGGGTCCACATGTGGCCAGTCAGTTATTAAAAAATGGCGACTATGTGCGTAATGTAGATGATCAAGGCTGGTTGCAGACCAGTGATCTGGGTCGCCTCGATCAAGGTTATCTTTACTATGCAGGTCGAGCCGATGATTTAATCAATTGCAGCGGAATTAAGCTATCGCCGGAGGCGCTGGAACGGGATTTGCGCGACCGACTCAAAATTAAGGAAGGTCTGGCCGTGGCGGCCGTCGATCACGAACTGACCGGCCATGCGATTTTGATTGCCACGCTTCATGCGCTGGAGATGGATGACTCCGCGTTGATGGAGGCCGCGGGAGAAATACTGTTGACCTACGGCATTAATAATAAGCGGGTGATTAAGCGGTTGACGGTGGATCAATTTCCGCTCACTGACACCCACAAGGTGCGCCGCAAGGCACTGGTGCAGCAGTATGCGGATCAGATGAAAGTGGCGGATCCGGCGATTACTGCAGCAACTCCGTCAGTGATCACGGCGGAACTGTCAGAGGATGAACAGACCATTTTATCGATCTGGCAGAGTGTGCTGGACACCGATCACCTCAGCGTCGATGATAATTTCTACGAGATGGGCGGCGATTCCCTGTCCGCACTCACTGCACTGATTGAAATGGAGCGCCGCGGGGTGCCTGCGGAGATTTCCAGGGGGTTGTTGCAGGGACTGAGTATCCGCGAAATCGCGCAACGGATGGGCATTGCCGAAGGCGCGGGTCAGCCCCATTATCAGATACGCAGCCCGGCCATGCGTAACAGTATGGCGATCAATATCGTGCGCGGCTTGATGGTCATGTCCGTGATTTTAGCCCATTGGCATCAGGGATTTTTTGATCGGTTACTGGGCAGTTCTACATGGATAACCTCCGCTTTTGCGCCACTGTTTGCCATGGGTACGCCCGGCTTTGCCATCATCTACGGGGTGGGTGCCGGTTATTCGCTATTCCCGCTATTTTTCAGCGATGCGACGCGGTTGAAAGGCATCCTGAAAAAAACGTTCCTGTTGTTGCTGGCTGGTATTTTGTTACTGGGTGCTGTCATATTCTGGGCCAAGTGGCGGAACTATTCAGGGCTGACTTTTACCGACTTTACCAACTCGTTCTATTCGGTACTGACCTACTACCTGCTCATCACCGCCAGTCTTTACGCGGTCTTCTGGATTCTCGCCAAAAGCCGCTATCCGGTGCTGCTGGCGCTGGTTTTATCAATATGCACCTACGCTCTCGATGTTCTGCTGATGAAACAACTAGCCGATTATCAAGCAACAGGATTAGTCGAGTTTATCAAGCTGCTACTGGCAGCAAAGTATGCCTATTTCCAGATGCTATCGGGGAGCTTAATGGGCATCGCCCTGGGCATTAGCATTCGGCAATGGCTTTCCCAAGGCGAATCCCTGAAGGTACTGAACCTGGCCGGCTTATTTGTTCTGTTGGTCGGCATTCTCGTATCGTTTCACCAACCGGATGCCGGAAACTGGTTCCATTGGCCGGTCGCCACCCACTATATCTGGCACTGGCTCGTTTATGTGGGCGTGGTCATGCTGCTGTTGGCAGGGACGGAATACCTGCTGAGGCTCTATGCGCGGATTAGTGCTTTGGGGCGGGTTGCTTGTCAATTCACCGCGGTGACCGGAATACTGGCGTTTCCCCTGTTTGTATTACACGAGATCATCGTCCCCATGAAAGCGGTTTTGACTTCTTACGGATTATCCGGCGCGGTCGCCATGATGGCGGTCCTGTCGCTGTTTACCGCCGCCAGTTACTACCTGTTTATGAAGCTTTACCGCGCCAGCTATGGTTAAGGCAACTCGCAAAAAATAGTCACATACCCTTGCGAACCTGGCCACGGAAAAACACGGAAAAACACAGAAGATTCTTTTTTCCGTGTCTTCCGTGTCTTTCCGTGGCTCGATCCTCATACACGGTCAAAGCGATGATCCAAGCAAATTACTGGAGGATTTTTATTGCGAGTTGCCTAAGCGTTCGGCAGGCCACCCACATCGCCAAAGAAGTGTTGAATACGCATCCGCTCAATCTCGGCTCGCAATGCCGGATCGCCGGTCTCGCGGTAGCGGTTGAGCATAGCGCTCCACGGTAGCCCGGCAGTTTCGTCCTGAAGGCGGGTCACCAGCCGATCGATGCTGCCCACCACCCGCGCCGGCAACCCGGCCACGATACTGCCCGGCGGCACGTCGCGGTTGACCACCGAACCCGCGGCGACGATGGCGTTGGGACCAATGGTGACGCCTGGCAGGATGATCGCGCCATGGCCGACGAAGACGTTGTCGCGGATGTCGATTTTACCCACTCGATCCAGCTTCAACCCGTAGGCGCGGTTGAGCATATTCACCGAACCGTCGTGGCCGAACAGGGTGCAACCGGTCAACCGCACGTTGTTGCCCAACCGGGTATAGGCCGGGTCGGTCATGATCACGTTGGTCTGAATCGAACAGTGCTCACCAATGGCGTGCAACACCCCCCGGCGCTTGAACCAGGCCGCCCATTCATCGCCGCTGGGGTTGCAGAAGCGCTTGTACCCCCCCAGCGCCCGACCCTGCTCGAAAGCCAGATAGCGCAGAATACGCTGCAGTAATGCCTTCATGCGGTCTTCCTCCCGATCACTTTGTTGATGAACCCGCCCAGGGTATGCCCTAATTGGCGGCGCAGATATTCCCGCTCGCCCCAGTCGCACATCACCCGGTACAGGAAGGCCGCCGTTACCACGCTATAGAGCAGACCGCAGAGAGTCAGCAATCCCAGCAGTCGCCATCGGTCGGTTCCCGCGGCGGCGAACCAGGGTTCCACCAGCCAGGCCAGCGCCAGCCCGAAACCGTAGGGCAACAGGCCGGGTACAATCACTGTCCAGAGATACGCGCCGTTCCCGACCTGCAGAAGGTGATTGGAATAGATCATATAAGCCCAGGCGCTCAGGGTCATCGCGGCCGCGACGCCGTAGGTGATGGCCGGAATCGTGACCCCCAGCAACAGGAATGCGCCGCCGACCAGCGCCACAACCAGCGCCGCCTGGGTCAATGGATAGAACAGCACACGAGTCGGGTGGTTAGCACCGTAATGCAGCGCGGTACAGGGGCCGGTAATGACATGGGTGTGAAACGGCAGGGTGAACGAGGCCATGATGAAAGCGGTGATCTGGAATTCTTCACTGGGTCCCAGCCAGGCCGTCATGATCGGTGCCGCGAAGCCCGCGAGAAAGCCCATGATCAGCCCGGTCAGGATGCTGATATAGCGGGCGCCCTTCATATACAGCTTGGCCAGTTCTTCCAGCCGCCCCAGGCTGTGCAGGTGCGTCACCGCCGGCAGGAACACCGCATTCAAGGATGAAGTGATCTGACTGGACATCATCGGCAATTTCTCGCCAAGGTCGAATAGGCCGGTCGCACGCACGCCAATGAACATGCCTGCAATCACTTTTTCAATGGAATACAGGATCATGCTCAATATGCCGGCCAATTGCACCCACCCCCCGAAACCGTAGAACAGCCGCAGCAGGCTCCGGTCGAAATGCCGTAGACCGATAGACAGGCCGGGCATGGCTTGGAAACAGGCGCGGGCGCTCAGCCAGGTGGCCACCAGGTAACGTAAGGCAAACGCCCACACCAGGGCGTAAACCCCAAAGCCGACAACCAATAGCACGACGATCAGTGCTGCCTCCAGCAGGACGCTGATGACCCAGATGACCGTCTGCCGTGCCATCAACTGCATCCCGTTCAGCACCTGGGCGAAGACGCTGAGGCTCATGTCCAGCACGATCACCGTGGCGGTGGCGAAGATCAATACGGCGGCGGTTTCGCGCAGGTGCGGGGCGACGTGGAGCAGGTCCAGCAGCATCGGCATCGCCAGTCCCAACCCGGCCAATAAGGCGGCACCGCCAAGGGTGGTGACAACCAATCCGGTGCTGATCAGGCGGTTAATCGCCACAATGTCCTGGCGAGTCGCGTACTCGGCGATATAGCGGACGTAGACGTTAACGATGCCGAATGCGCCCATCCCGAGGTAGCCGACGACGATGAAGCAGGTGGCCCAGATGCCGTACTCTTCCAGCGTGACGTAGCTGAGAATGACCGGCGGCAACAGGAACCGGCTGACCATGTAGAGCAACTTGGCGGCCAGTTGCACGACGGCGTTCTGAGACAGGCGGTTTTTGAATTGTTCTTGGGAGTCGCTGGTAGCGGTCACGGGATTATTCCTGGTGTTCCTGGCATCTTGGCGGTTCAACGGCTGCTGAACCGATTCTCATTGAAGATGAGCCAGTAAGCGGTACAGCGTCCGCTCACCGATCCCCATCACCTTGGCGATGGCCGACCGGCGTCCCTCATGCCGGGTGAGCAACAGTTGCAGATAGCGCTGCTCGATTTCGGCCAGCGTGGGTTCGTGATCGAAGGTGAGCGTCACGCCGGTTGCATCTGGGTCTGGAGTGGCCGTTGCTATTGGCTCGGGGGGATTGACGGTGGTCGGCTGACTAGCGGCTGTCCTGGGCAAGGTGAGGTGTTCGGCATCAATTTTCAGCTTGTTGCCGGACAGAATAATCGCCCGCTCGATGACATTGCGCAATTCCCGCACATTCCCCGGCCAGTCGTAGTCGATCAGCCACTGCATCGCCGGTTCGCTGACCCGCTTGGCGATCCGTTTGGAAAAGCCGGAGTGGGTCAGGAAGTGCCGGGTGAGTGCGGGAATATCCGCACGGCGTTCCCGCAGCGGCGGCACAGCGACCACGAAGGCATTAAGGCGGTACAACAAATCCTGGCGGAATTCCCCCCGCTGCGCCATGTCATCCAGATCCCGGTTGGTGGCCGCAACGATCCGCACCTCCGCTTCCAGATCAACATTACCGCCCAGCCGGCGAAAGCGTTTGGTTTCGAGCACCCGCAGCAGTTTGGCCTGGATCGGGGGCGGAATTTCGCCAATCTCATCAAGAAACACCGTGCCACCGCGAGCCTGCTCGATCAGCCCGGTTTTCTTGTTCGCCGCGCCGGTGAAGGCTCCGCGCTCGTGTCCGAACAGTTCCGACTCAAACAGCGATTCCTGCAATGAACAGCAGTCCACGGCGACCAGGGATCCATCCGCCCGTGGACTCAGACGGTGAATCTCCTGCGCCACTTTCTCCTTGCCGACCCCGCTCTCGCCCAGAATCAACACCGTCGCCTCGGTAGCCGCTACTGCCTGGAGATTAGCCAGCAGGTGTCGCAACGGTTCACTATCCCCCACCAGCAGGCTCGGCGCTTCGTGCCGCAACACGCTGGTGTAAAACTCGCCGCGCCGGTACAAAAGAGCATTGTCGATAATCCGCCGGATTGCCTCAGCCAGTTCCTCCGGAACCACTGGCTTGACCAGAAACTCGGTTGCGCCCAGCCGCAGGGCATCGAGCGCCGCTTCAATCCCGATTTCGCTGCATAACACCAGCACCGGATAATCACGCGCCCAGCGCTCAATCTCGCTCTTGCCAATTTCCCTAGGCCAGGGATGGTCCAGCAGAATCAGGTCAGGTGGCTGCGTCGCCAGCGCCTGCTCGGTCTTAGCATAGTCCGTGGCGGAAGCGACTTGATAACCGCAACGCTGCAATACGTCGGCGATGTGCGGATGGGACGGGTCATTACCGCCGATCAGCAGGATGTCCTCGGTCATGGGATTGTTGGCCATGGCTAAGGCGATTTCCTGAAAAGAGGCGACCGACCTTGAACCCCACTCCAGCCCAACGTGAAAATTCCGGCCACGGAATGACACCGAAAAACACGGAAAAAGGAAAAATTTTCTGTGTTTTTCCGTGTTTTTCCGTGGCTAGTCTTTGGAATGATGATCGACACTCGGTATGGTCTTTATGAGAAATCACCTAACGATGAGGGAACCGGTTTGTTCCCCGGTTGCGGACTGCCATTTTGGCAAGTTGGCGAAGTGATTGCCAGCGCTGCCGCTGGTTAAATACTGCCAAAATGACAGGAAACGACCTTTTATCCCGGATTGAAGCAGATTACGAAAAATTTTATTGAGAATAAAATTTTTATAAGTCATAAAGTTAGATGCTATAATAATCATCTGGCATGAGTCTTGTTGTAGTCGCCCTATTCCAAAAATCGCAGCGGCAGGAGCTAAATGTATGAGCTATCGTCCCACTCTGTTTTCTTCACTAGTCGCCCTAGCGCTCGGTGCTGCGGCTCAACCCAGCCTGGCGACCATGACTTGGCAGTACCTGGACGCCAGTGGCTATGATGCCAATGGCGTACCCCGGACGCTGTTGGATCTTAGCAGTCAGTTACCCACCAATCTGCTAAGTCATACCTACGCCCGCCTGCCGGAAGGGTTGGATATCAACCAGAATCAGGATGAGAAGAAACTGCTGACCGACAATCTGGGCGCCAACATCTATTTATTGGAAGACTCCGACATCACGGTGATGGCGCTCGGCGGGAATACGCAGTACACCAACTCTATCGGGTTTTTTTCCTATGACGCGGATAATGCGCCGCAATCCACCAGCGGTTTGAACACGAAGATCATCTTTCCCAATTTTTCGGCCCTGCAGCCGGGGCAGGCGGTGAATCTCGGCACGTTCAAAGCGGGCAAGGCGGTGGGTTTCGCCATCATTTCCGATGGTTGGCAGCCGGAACTGGGCACGGTTAACCCCAATCAGCCGGCGGACAAGATCTTTTACACCATCCGGGATCTGAATCCTGAGACGCCTTCCAATGATGGCAACAGCCATCTCAATGCCCACACGATTTTGTTGTCGAGTCCCGAAGATCATCTGATGGTGCTGGGCTTTGAGGACGCTTACCGCCATCCCAGTAATCAAGACGGGAACAAGCCCCTGCGCTCGGATGACGACTTTAATGATGTGCTGCTCGTCATCCGGGTGACGAAGGCGCTGAGTAATGTCGACCATACCGGCGTTCAGCCCCTCATTCCTGCCGTTCCGGCTCCCGATGCGGATGGCGACGGGATCAGCGACGATATCGACGCCTTTCCAATGGATCCGGCGCGGGCGGCACGGCGATTTTATCCCAATGCCACTGGCTACAGCTCTCTGGCTTTCGAGGACAACTGGCCGAAAAAGGGCGACTTTGACATGAATGACCTGGTGGTGGCCTACCGGGCGGTTGAGACCCTGAACGCCCGCAATGAAGTGACCGATATTAAACTGACCTATCACATCGTGGCTCGGGGGGCTTCCAATGACAACACCTTCGCCGTTCATCTGCCCGGTGTGCCCCGTGAGGCCATCAAAACGTCGTTGACGACGCTCAGCACGCAGAACCAGACTCCGACCGCGCTACTGCCCGAAAGTGGCCAGAACACCGCAGTTTTCATCCTGGCACCCTCGGTCAACAGCTTGACCAAAACCGGTTTGGGCTGGCCCTGCGGGTTCTTTAACACGGTGAGCAATTGCCCCCGCTTCACGCCGGTGCCGCTGGTCGCTGAAATCCATTTCCAGCAGCCCTTGACCCGGCCACAAATCGGCGACGCGCCCTACGACCCGTTCATTTACCCCAACCGGTACGCGGGACGGAGCCGGGAGGTTCATCGGGTGGATTACATACCGACGCCGAAAGCGGATCCCACGCTATTCGGAACCAGTGATGACGCATCGAATCCGGCATCCGCTCGCTATTACCGCACGATTAACAATCTGCCGTGGGCGATTGATGTCCCGGAAACCTGGTTTTATCCGGCGGAATGGAATGATGTGTCCAACGCCTATCCAGGGTTCGTCACCTGGGCGGAGAGCGGCGGCGTCAACGCGGCTAACTGGTATCTCAGCCCCACCCAAGGCCAGGTAATCCAGCACTGACCTGAATCGCGTCGATCTCATCGCAAAACCGCTCATCGACCCGGACCTGCTTAATCGGCTCGGGTTTTCTTTGTGCGACATGCTAACGCTGGGTGAGTGGATTGACTCCTCAATCACTGCCATTTTGGCAATCAAGTCGTTGAGAATCCATTGTACATTTTGGCAGGCATCAGCGCCCGACGGCTGCCAAAATGGCGGTTAACCCGTTCCAGCAGGGGGATTGACCGGGAACGCCAGTATTTTTTAAGAACAAAAATTGTTAAAAATCATTTGCTATTTGAAAATTTATTGCTTGGCACGGGTATTGTATAAGTATTATTAACATTCCAGAAATCGAAGCGGTAGAAACCCATCCATGCGCTACCGCCATACTCTTGAGGAGAATACTTGATGAAACTGATGAATCTGATGAACTCCATTCTCCTGATGGCGGCAATCATGGTCGGTAGCAGTTACCACATGGCGGCGGCGGCGGCAGACACCGATAACCTGCAAGTCAGCCCGGGCTTCCGCTATGAAATGAGCCGTTCGCTGTCCGTCGATATCGCGTTGGCGCTACCCGACAGCAACCCGGCGTTGATCAGTTTCTACAGTCAGGGAGCCAACGGACTCCGGTTGCTGGAAAATGTGTTCACCAGTTCCCAGGGCGACTATTCCGGCCAGTTGCGGCTGCCGGCTCACCTCACTCAGGTCGTCATGGTGGTGCGTGGCACCGAGCGGCAGGAGACGCTCACCGTGCCGGTTAGCGCCGACGCGATCACTTACGTTGAATAAATAATTGCGGACACTTTGGAGACAGACCAATGATGAAAAAAAGCGTGCTAAACCCGCTAAGCTGGGTGCTGGTGGTGCTGCTGATGGGTAGCGGCGTCTCGGGCGCATCGAAAAAAATCGATGGCGAGATTGAATTTTTACCGGTCGACTTGCTGGACGATGGCGGCGCTAAATTGAGCAAGGGGCTATTGACTTATAACGGCCTGGTATACGAGGTTGATTTCAACGGCCTAGGCGTGGGCGGCAACCTGGATAAGCAAGTCAAGGTCAGCGGCGAGGTGTATGGATTGGCCAGGGTCGAGGATGTGGAAGGCGTCTATGTGACCGAACTGGAACAGGATAAAAGCAAGGCCAGCAAAAAGACGCTGTGGCTGGACAACCCTCGTGGCGTGAGAATTTATCTCAAAATCAATAACCCCGAACTCTCCCTGGCCTCGGGTAGCAATCGGGTGACCGTCCAGTTCAGTCCGCGATAGCCGGCAGGAAAAATCAAAATAACCCGGCTTGAACGGCATTCCCGCACGCTTTCCAAGAGGAATAAATAGTGATCCATAAAAGTCTGCTGGCTATTGGATTCTTCATCCCCTGGCTGAGTCTGGCGTGTGGGGTTTCAGGCGATCCCGTTATCCGCGAAAAACCGGTCATCAACACGGCTAATCAACAGTCGCCGGTGGGCATCAATCTTGCTGGACTGAGCTACTGGAGTACGGAATGGCCGTTGATTGATCTGATGAAAAGCTCAAGTCAATGGCTGACCCAGTGTGACGCTAAAAACTCACCCCATTGCGCCGATTCAACCTGGGATACTCTCGAACAGAAGCAGTTGGATCTGGATGAAAATGGCTGGGTTCGTTCGTTGCCACCGGCTAACTCCACCGCCCGTTACCGCACTGTTGCGACCCTGATGCTGTCCGGCAATGGCGGCGCTCATCCTGCCGGTCAGTACACCGTGCTGTATGACGGCGAAGGAACGCTCAATTACCAGTTCGAGGCGGTCAAAAATGCGCAGCTTTCCCAACCTGGCCGGGATGTACTGGACGTTAAAGCGGGTTCCGCCGGCATCCTGCTGATCATCAAGGCCACCGATCCCCAGCGTACTGGCAACTACCTGCGCAATATCCGCGTCATTTATCCCGGCGGTATTTGCAAAGGCAGTCCCTGGATCTACGCCGAAACCCCTGCGGCCTGCCCGACGCCCGGCAGTGCTTATATCCCCTTCACCGACCTGACGGAATCACAACGCTTTCATCCCTTGTTCCTCAGCGATCTGCGCCGATACCGGGTTATTCGCTTCATGGAACCGTTCCTGACCAACACCAGCACGCTCGTTGAATGGGCGGACCGGCCCCGTTTGGAAAACGCCCGCTGGACGAATGAAACCGGCATCCCAGTCGAAATGGCGCTTGAATTGGCGAGGCAACTGAACGCTGATCCCTGGATGAATATTCCAGTGCGCGCCAGCGACGATTACGTCCGGCAGTTGGCACAGTTAGCCCATCGTCAATTGCTTCCGACCCAGCGCATTTATGTCGAATACGGCAATGAAATCTGGAATACCGCATTCAGCGCCAGCCACTGGGTTGAGGCGCAAGCCGTCCAGCGCTGGCCGGATCAGCCGGGCGGTCCCTCAGCGTATACCCGCCGGATCAATGAGCATGGCCGGCGTTCTGCGGAAGTCTGCGCCTTGTGGAAGCAGGAATGGGGTAAAGCCGCCCAGCGCGTTCAGTGCGTGATGGGGGGCATGGCCGGCAATTCCTGGGTCAGTGAACAGGCGCTGACCTGTCCGCTCTGGGCCGCGCAAAATGGGGGACATTCCTGTGCCGAAGCGATGGACGCCCTGGCGATTGCCCCCTACTCCGGCTATCACCTCGGTTTATCAAACTTTCTGGATCAGGTCGTCGCCTGGACGCAACTGGCCGAAGGGGGTTTAACGATGCTGTTTCGGGAACTGGCGTCGGGCGATGTACTGAGTGGGAAAAATAACCTAGCATTGCCAGGGGTCTATGCGCAAATCGCCCGGCATCGAACGCTGGCTGACCGCTTTGGACTGGATCTGGTCGCTTATGAAGCCGGTCAGCACCTGGTCGGCGTCGGCGCCCTGATGAACGACGCCCGCCTCGAAACCCTGTTTATTGCTGCGAACCGCGATCCGCGTATGGGCGAATTGTATTTGGATTATCTGGCGGGCTGGCGTCAGCATGGCGGCCAACTGCTGATGCATTTCAACAGCGTGGGTCGTTATACTCAATACGGCAGTTGGGGTTCCAAGGAATACCAAACCCAGTTGAATGCCCCCAAGTATGAAGCGCTGATGCAGTTCATTGAAACGAATCCCTGCTGGTGGGACGGGTGCAGTGCATCGGCTCGCTGAAAAGCCATCGCCCCCCCGCAAGGTCGCGGTCAACCGACCAGGATGAAACGTCTATGTTCGATAACCTTCGTGAAGACTGGCGGACCTACGAACGCGACCTCGCCCGACAAGGATTGTGGGTCATGGCGGTTTACCGTTTTGGCCGCTGGCGCTATGGCATCCACAATCGCTGGCTGCGTCTGCCCTTCTCGCTGCTCTACCGGATTCTCAAACTGCTGTCCCAGATCCTGACCGGCATCGATTTGCCCTGCGAGGTCACGGTGGGACGACGGTTCCGGATCGAGCATTTCGGCGACATCATCATCAGCGGCGATGCCGTATTCGGCGATGATGTGGTGATTCGTAACGGCGTCACCATCGGCCTCAAACACACCCACGAACGCGGCGCGCCGGTCATTGGCCACCGGGTAGATATCGGAGCAGGTGCCAAGGTGCTGGGCGCGATCCACATCGGCGATGACGTGGTCATTGGCGCTAATGCGGTCGTTCTGCACGATGTGCCGCCGAACTCATTAGCAGTCGGCGTACCTGCGCAAATCCGTCCCCGGCAGTCGTCGCCTTCTACTGAACAGCGCCCGTGACGGCGTATCCGCTTAGAGCCAGCGTGTTGCCGGTATCGGGTGGAATGACGCCAAAAAGTGCGTTATTTCTGCAACAGGCAGCGGTCGGCTGATCAGATAGCCCTGAATCACATCGCAGTGCAGTGACTGCAGATAGCGCGCCTGCTCCTCGGTTTCAACGCCCTCGGCGACGACCTCCAACCCAAGGCTGTGACCCAAAGCGATAATCGCCTTGACGATGGACGCATTGCTCCGGTTGGTCGTCATGTCGCGCACGAACGACAAGTCAATCTTCAGCTCGTGCGCCGCGATCTGCGGCAAGTAGGACATCGAAGAATACCCGGTGCCGAAATCATCAATGGATAGACGCACGCCAAGCGCCTTGATTTCCGCCAGGATTTTGAATGATTGCTCCCGATTGGCGATGACAAAGCTCTCGGTAATTTCCAGCACCAACCGGTCGGGGGGAATGTGGGTGGTTCGCAACGCCTCTTGGACCGATTCGATCAGGTTGCCCCGACTCAGTTGGACGGCAGAGACGTTAACCGCCATTTGAGGTGCTGCCAGCCCGGCCTCCAGCCACGCCTTGACCTGGCGGCAGGCCGTATGCAGCACCCAGTCACCCAGTGGTGCCACCAGCCCGCTTTCCTCGGCCAGTGGAATGAACTCAGCAGGGGAAACCATGCCTCGCACCGGATGTTGCCAGCGCACCAGCGCTTCGAGGCCGACGATCTGGCCGCTGATCAGACCCACCTGCGGTTGATAGTGCAGGCGCAACTCCTCCCGTTCCAGGGCGCGCCGCAAGTCGGCCTCCAGCGTCAGGCGATGTTTGGCGCGATGGGTCATCTCCGGAGAGAAGAAACACAGCATACCCCGCCCCTGCGCCTTGGCCTGGTGAAGCGCGGCATCCGCATTTTTGAACAAGGTTTCGGCATCGCCCCCATCGGTCGGATACAGCGCAATGCCCATGCTGGCCCCGATATAGATCGGCTGGTCGTCAAGGGTGAAGGGTTCATTCAAGGCCTCTAGCAACCGCTGGGCGATCAGATCGATACCCGGTTGGCCTGGTTCGGGTTCGACGATGATATTGAATTCATCACCGCCAATGCGCGCCATAGCCTCCACATTGGGGAAAACCGCCTGCAGTCGGTTGCCGACATCGATCAGTAAGCGGTCGCCCATGCCATGGCCAAGGCTGTCGTTAATGGTTTTGAAATGATCCAGGTCGAGGAGCAGCAGACCGAGTGGTTTCTGCTCCGATTGCTGGAGCGCAAGGTTAAGTAACTCGCCAAACTAAGGTGCGATTGGGTAAGCCGGTCAGTGGATCGCGGTGAGCCAGGAAATCCAGTTTTTGCTGGGTGCGCCGGTGGTCAGTGATGTCACGATTCGAGCCGCGCTGACCCAGGAACTGCCCGGCTTCATCAAAAACCGGTTTACAGACCTGCTCAATCCAGCGCTCATTGCCGTCTTTCGCCCGGATGCGGAAGATCAGGGGTTCACTATCCGCCGTGTCGGCATCCAGGCCGTGCAGCCGCCAGGCCCCCCGATCATCCGGATGGATGATTTTTTCCATCAGGTCGGGATCGGTCAAGAAGTCATCCGGCGTGTAGCCCGACACATCCTGACAGGCCGGCGACACGTACAAATAGCAACTGGCGTCCGGTGCCAACCAGTATTCCCAGTTGGGCGAATAGTCAGCGAGGACGCGGTATTGCTGTTCACTCTTTTTCAACAGCGCCGTGCGTTGCGCCACCAGTTCTTCGAGAAACCGTTGCAGGCGCACCAGTTCCAGATGGGTGCGCACGCGAACGCGCACCTCGTCGATGTCGAACGGCTTGGTGATGTAATCGGCAGCGCCGACATTGAAGCCTCTGATTTTTTCCTGCGTGGCATCGACTAGGGTCACAAAAATGACCGGGATTTGGTCGCCGCCCGACATCATTTTGATCCGCCGACAGACTTCATAGCCATCCATCTCTGGCATCAGGATATCGAGCAGCACCAGATCCGGTGGCGTTGCCTCGATCAGTCTCAGCGCCTTGGCTCCGCTATTCGCCACTACAATCCGATACTCATCCTTGAGCACTTCCAGCAGGCCATGAATATTTTCCGGGTAAGCGTTCAGACCCCGCCCCCCAACCCCCTCCCCATAAATGGAGAGGGGGAGCGCCAACTCGCTGATTCGCAAGACTCCCTCCCCCCTACTTTTCCGGCAGGTCGTCGACCACCAGCAGCGTCGGTTGCCGGTGAGCGTCCAAGCGCTGGGCAAGATGGAACCGCACCGGGTTGGTGCGACAGCATTGCAATTCCAGTTGCGTCCGGATGCGCAACCGCAACAGGTCGGGATTGACCGGCTGGGTGAGGTAGTCGGCGACGCCGAGTTCAATACCGCACGGATCGTCGGCTTCGGCCAGCGCCGTGACGAAAATCACCGGAATATCGGCAGTTGCCGGCTCAACTTTCAGTTCAGCGAGCACCGTGTAACCGTCCATCTCCGGCATCTGGACATCGCGCAGGATCAGGTCGGGATGGGGCTGGCGCCGGGCGAGTTCGAGCGCCTTGGGTCCACAGGTGGCGGCGGTGATCGTATAGTCGCCACGCAGGAGATTCATCAGGCCACGCAGATTCTCCTGTACATCATCGACGATGAGAATACGGAGACGGGGATGGGTCACAGGCATGAGGGCTTCTCTCAGTCAGTGGACTTGAGGCGTTCCTGCAAGGTGTTCAGGTGGTGCAACGCTTGGTCGACGTCGAATTCATCGACCTGAGCCGCGAGGGTAGCAATCTCCTCGGCGAGAGCCGCATCGCGGACGCCGGTGCGCAGTTCCAGCAGCAGGGGTTCGGCAGCCCCCAAATCATACTCCAGCGCTTGCGCCAGTTGCACCAATCGTTTATGCAACTGTTGGGAGTCGAGTGACGCGGCGATGGGGAGGGGCTTTGCTTCCGGCAAGGCGGCCAGGCCATCGATCTCCTGCATAACGCCCTGTAACCGGGCACGCAGATCATCCAGGGCGGCAACGTCCGGCAGATTCCCCAGTTTAAGTTGGGCGTCGATCACGGCCACTTGGGTAAACAGCGCCGTCGCACCGAGATTGCCGGTTAGACCCTTTAGCGCGTGACAATAGGCTCGGGCGGATGCAGCGCCCTGGGTTGCGGCCAGTCGCTGCAGTTCGTCAACCGCGCCGGCGTAACGGTCGCGGAAGCGGCGCAACTGTTTGCGATAGGCCACCGTGTTGCCGCCCATGCGGCGAACACCGTCGCGGGCGTCAAGGCCGGTTAGCGCGAGCAGATCAGCCGGCAGATCGACTTCAGGCGCTGCCGGAGCAGCAGCGGGGGCGTTGCTGCCGGTTTGCATCGCAGGGTCAAGCACCGCCTGAACCATCGGATCAACCGCGTGTAAGCGGGGATCGAGATATTTTGCAATCCGCCAGGCAGTTTGGGCAATGCGCCGTTTCAGCAGGGTCATTTTCATCGGGACGTCCAGATTGACTTACGCTTCAGGGCATGGGTAGCTTCGCGCTTCGACAGCATGATGTGATGGAGTGACTGCCAGTGGGGAAAGAGATTTCTTCATGTCACACATTCCCAATAGATTTTTAATTTTTGCTCGCCCTTGGCGTCCTGGCGGTTCATCGGTTTTTCCAAATTGAACCTGATAAGCATCGGTGTCAGCGCTCCTCAAGCTTCGCCAGGCGATCACGCGCCTGTTTGAGCTGGAGATGGGTTCGCACCCGGGTCAGGGTGATGGCGGGACGGATCGGTTTAGCGATGTAGTCTGCCGCGCCCAGCGCCAGGCCACGCTCCTCGTCTTCCACGCTATCCAGTGCGGTAATGAAAATGACCGGGATGTATTGCGTCGTCGGGTTCGCCCTTAGCCGCTGCAAAACCTCGTAGCCATCCATCTCCGGCATCATCACGTCGAGCAAAATCAGGTCGGGATGCGGCTGTAAACTGGCCGCCCGCAAGGCGCGTTCACCGGAGTTGGCAGCACGCACCCGGTATAAAAGTCGCAGCAATTCGCCCAGCACGGTCAGATTTTGTGGGGTGTCGTCGACGATCAGAATGGTCGGCGCAGGATTGATGGAGGGGGGCGCCAAATCGGCCATGCGGGTATCCTTGGATAACTTCTTCAAAATAATTTTGATGGTAATCAATAACAATAGCACAGCACCTATCCTGACGATAGCATAGCGCCCGCTGGTCAGCGAATCCATCAAATCGACAGGTTATACGCAGACGTTCTTTCGCCCGGTAAATCCTGCTAATCTGTCAGGAAAACCCGGCTCGGAAAGCCTGGAGGATCTATGCCCGTTCGCAATGTTCTTGTCGTTGATGATTCCAAGTCTGCACGTTTGATGCTGCGTAAAATGTTATTGGGGTTTGGCCTGACGGTGGATACCGCTGAATCCGCCGAGGAGGCGCTGAGTCATTTGCATGTCCAGCAACCGGATGCGATTTTTATGGATCACACCATGCCGGGTATGGATGGAATCGCGGCGCTGCGGCAGATCAAAAAAGATCCGTCGACGGCGGCCATCCCGGTCGCCATGTACACGTCCAGAGATGAGTCGGCCTATCGCGAGGAAGCTCGCCAGGCGGGCGCTATCGATGTACTGATTAAACCGGCGGTTCCCGATATTCTGGGTGTGGTGCTGGAACGGATGCATCAAGCGTTCGATGCCGCGCCAACGCCAGCCAGCATTTCCGAGCCGACCGTAGTTCCAGCAGTTGCTGAGACCGTCAGCAAAGCTTGGATTGAGAAGTTTGTTATCGACAAGACGGAGTCGGTGTTTTACAACGCCATCGAATCGCAAGTACTGCCACTGATTAATGATGTTGTCGCTAAATTACGTCATGACATCAAAACCTGCCCGGCAGACGCCTGTCGCGAGATGGCTCAGCAGGTGTGTGAAGAGCGGTTAGCGGAGTGGTGTCCTTCGGAACGCGATACGGTGTTAACCGATGATACCTTGCAAACGCAGTGGTCTGCATTGCTGGAGGAACGCTTGACTGCCTTCCAGCGTGAGGCGCAGGAAGGTTTGCCGGGCGTGGTGCAGGACATCGCGGCGCAGATCTGCCAGAGCCAGTTGCACGAGTTGTCCGAGCGATTGGTGCGGCAACTGAGTACACGGTTCGCTGAAGCCGTGCGGAAGGCCGCTGCCGCTGCCCGTGATGCTGCGGTAGCGGCCGCTCGCGAAGCCGCGGTCAGCGCTGCTCAGGAGGCGATGGCGCAACAACAGGTTGCCAGTCGAGCCGCGGCTGAGGAAGAACGCGCAGTCATGACAGACTCGCCGGCCTGGTGGCTCGATGCCGAGCGGGCGATGATGCGTCGGGTTTATATCGCAGCGGTCGTGGCGGCGGCAGCCGGCATGAGCGCTGCGGTGCTGGTCTACAGCGGGTTACGGTGATTCTCACCGAAACCGGATAAGCATTCATTATAACAAGTGGGTCTTCATATGAATGAAATGGTGATTTATTTAACGGTGGGGCTGGTTGCGGGTCTGGTCGTCGGCGGCATGGTGATCTATCTGCTGCCTTACCGGAGCTTGCGCAGCGAAAACGCCCGGACGGTGGCGGAACTGACCGAGTTTCAGGCGCGCTGCAACGAGTTGCAGAGTACGTTGACTGAAGAACAGTCAAAAGGCTATCAGGGGCGCCAGACGATGCTGCTGCGGCAGAAACGGTTGGAGAGCGACCTGGCCGAGGCCAGCGAGCGGATGGCTGAGATGGAGCGGCAACACGCCGATTTTACGCAACGGGGTGAGCAGCAGTTGCAAACCCATCGGCAGGAAGCCGTGGATCTGCACGAAACCATCGATCGTCTGGAGCAGGAGCGAGCGGAACTGCAGGAACGCTTAGCGCAGAAGGAAGTCGCCTCGCGTGAGGAGCGGCAAAGCCTGTCGCTGCTGAACAGCCAGTTGGACGATGAGGTGAAGACGTTGCGCCGGGATAGGGAGCAGTTGAGCGCCCGGCTGGAACAACAGCAGGACACCTGGGAGCAGGAGCGGCTGTCTTTGCAAATTCAGATGAATACGCTCGAGGACAACCTGTCGTTGCAAAAGATCGAGGGTGGATCCGGTCTGTCCCCGGATACCGAGCGCATGATGGGGCAATGGCAGGCCGAGTTGGAGGAATTGCGCAAGCAGCGCACGGCCTGGGAGGAAGAACGGCAGGTCTTCCAGGAACAGTTCAAACGGTTGCAGGCCGAGCGGCGGTCGCTACGCACTCAGGTAGCGCAGGGTTCCGGGGAATCGACGGACAGCGTAGGAGCCGACCTGCTGGCGCTGCGTCGACAATTGGATGACGCTCAAAAGGAATGTCAGACCTTGAAGGAGAAACTGGCGGCGCAGGATCTTCAGGCGCAACAAAAGTATGGCGCACTGGAAGCGGAAATCGAGCAATTGATGGAGCGGTTGGTGCGCGAACCGTCACGCGGGGCAGATAGCCCGAACGCCAACCACGGCTAAACCGGTCGCGAAGGAGACAACGATGCTGGCGAAGCTCAGGCGCTTTGGGCCACGGGTTAACCTGATTCCCAATACCGCGATTCAATTTCTGGATTTCGGTTTCAACGTGCATGAAATCCGGCTGTCGCGGGCGTTTCTGACAGCGGCCGGAGCCGATGGGCGGCCGGTGCTAACGCCTCTGTATGCCGACGACGCCAGCGGCCAGTTTGCGACGCGTGAGGGTCAATCGGTCAAGCCGGAACAGGTCTATTCCCTGAACGCGGCCAAGGCAGCGCTGATTTTTGACCAAGTGTGGCTGCCTATTCCCTTCCTGCGCGTTCGTGAGCGGCGGCCGGACGGCGATCATCGTTTCGACAATGGGCCGATCAACTGGGCGCGGGCACGGCTGCTGGAATTGCCCGCGCCGGATGCTGAGGGCTATACCCACCGGGTGACGCTGGCGCTCGATACGCAGTTGCTGCCCACCCGCGAAGGTCGCCCCTATCTGGCCCCCAGTCCGCAGGATATGCAGTCCGGCGAGGAATTCGCACTGAGTGACGCCGAGGACGATACCGGCGCTTTTCTGGCGCAGGAGTGGGTGCAGGAATGGCTGCATCAGCACTTCCACGCCTACGAACGGCGGCGACGCGCCCCACGGCGGGTCGATGAAGCGGCATTGCGTGCCAGTCCCGACGCACAAGCCGCTTGGTTGACGGTGTTGACGGTGTTGCGGAAAGCGGTCACGCCACCCCATCTGCGCTTTACCTTTGTCGATGAGAGTGCCAACGCCCGGCTCAATCAACCCGTCGATGTCGATCTGGCGCTGGACATCGGCAATTCCCGCACCTGCGGGATGTTGATGGAGACCAGTGGCGACGCACCGGTGGATATGAATGACAGCTATCGGCTGGAATTGCGCGATCTGAGCCATCCGGAGCAGGTCTACAACGACCCCTTCCCCAGCCGGATTGAGTTTGCCCGCAGCGCGTTTGGCGACGAGAAGCTGTCCCGGCGCAGCGGCCGCAACAGCGCCTTTCTGTGGCCGACCGTGACCCGTGTCGGCTTCGAGGCGCAGGCGCTGTCCTATTTCAGTCATGGCGCGGAAGGCAGTACTGGGCTGTCCACGCCGAAGCGTTATTTGTGGGATACCGACCTGCGCCATCACGCTTGGCGGTTCAATCCCGGTACGGACAGTACCGGCGACAGTGGTCCGGTGACGACCGGTCCTTTCGTTGGGCATCTGCGTGAAGATGGCGAGGAGCTGGCAGCGGGTGATCCACCAGCGGTGGCTGCATTATTCTCACGCGGGTCGCTGATGAGTTTCTTCGTTGCCGAGGTGTTACTGCAAGCCTTCGTCCAGGCCAATTCCCCGGCCCGCCGTTCCGAACGGGTCTATTCCGAAGCGCCGCGCCGGTTGCGGCGGGTGATTCTGACCCTGCCGACCGCGATGCCTGTGGCGGAGCGCAAGCTGTTTACGCGCCGGGTGCATACCGCGATCCGGCTGACCTGGCGGGCGCTGGGGTTGAATGAAGATCAAGCGCCGGAACCGTTTCTGCAATGGGACGAAGCGACCGGCACGCAGATTGTCTTTCTCTACAACGAGGTCAAGCACAACTTCCAGGGCGACGCCGCGCTGTTTTTCCAGGTGTTTGGGCGGGTGCGGGACGGGTATGGGGAAACGCCCTGTTTGCGGCTGGCCAGTATTGATGTCGGCGGCGGCACCACCGATTTGATTATCACCACCTATCAACTGGAAGGCGGCACTGCACTCCGGCCCACGCAGGAATTCCGCGAAGGCTTCAACATTGCCGGCGATGACGTGCTGTGTGGGCTGATTGAACGGAATGTGCTACCGACCCTGCTGGATGCCATTCGCCAAAGCGGCGCAGCGAATGCTGAAGAGCTGCTGGCGCGGCTATTGGGTGCCAATCGCGGCGATCAGGCCGAGCGCGAGCGGACCTTGCGCCGACAATTTGCCAGTCAGGTGGCGTTGCCATTGGCGCTGGCCATGTTGCAACGGTATGAAAACGCCGATTTGACCACGGGCAATGAGGCAATCACGTTCAAACTGGCCGATGTGTACCCGCCCGGTGCTGGCCCGCATGAGCAGGTCACGGCCTTTCTGGAAGAGGCGGTGCGGGCAGTTGGCGGTCAGGGCTTCACGCTGGCCGAAGTGGCGTTTTCAACGACCATGCTGGCCATTGACACCACGGTGCGCCGGATTATCGGCCAGGTGCTCAGTGACCTGTGCGAAGTGGCGTACCTGTACGACTGTGACTACTTGCTCATTTCCGGCCGACCCTGTCGGTTGCCGGCGGTGCGGGCGGCGATTCTGGCCAAACTGCCGGTTCCGCCGGATCGGATCGTCAGTCTGCACACCTACCGGGTGGGTGACTGGTACCCGTTCCGTTCCGTCGGGGGTCGATTGACCGATCCGAAAACGACGGCGGCGGTGGGCGCGATGGTGTGCGCACTGTCGGAAGGGCAGTTGTACAGGTTCAATCTGCGCAGCCGCGAACTGGGGATGAAATCGACCGCCCGCTTTGTCGGTGTGCTGCAACAAACTGGGCAATTGAAACCAGAGGATGTGCTGTTCGCCAATCTGGAACTGGAGGATCACAAAACCCGCCTGCCGGAAGCGACCTTCGATTTTTATGCGCCGGTCTTTCTCGGTTTCCGGCAATTGAATGTCAAACGCTGGCCGGCCTCGCCGCTGTATCGGGTCACGTTCGCCCATCCTCAGGATGCCCGCACTAAATCCCTGCCGCTCAAAGTCACGCTGGAGCGTTCTACCGATGAAAATGTCGATCTGGATTTCAAGATCATCTCGGTGGCCGATGCCGATGGCAACCAGCAGCCGACTGGCGTGGTGCTCTTAAAATTGCAGACGCTTAAAGACGAATACGGCTACTGGCTGGATACCGGCATCTTCTCGATTTCCGCCCGACCTAGCGATACCCCGCGCCACTAATCTCGAACCCCGAATCCCGAATCCCGAACCGCTATGACCGACACACCGCTCCATCCCTCCCTGCAATCGCAGTTAATCGCTCATCGCCGTCGATCACGGCGAATGAGTCTGGCGATCTTTCTGACGATTGCGGGAGCCATGATCTTCGCTATGACTAGAGCGTTGCAGGGCAACACCTTGGGCGACCTGCTGCAGTTGGCGATGATTGGCGGCATCGCACTGGTGATGGTGGTTGTGTGTGGGGGATTGATGTGGGGGCTAGATCATTTCACGATGCGGCGGTTAATGGACAAAAATCGCCAGTTACAGGAACAAAATAGTAGCGCTGGAGATCATGGTTCATCAGATTAACGGAGGAAAATCAAGTCGTCAATCACCCCGCCCTAAAGGGCGAGGCTTGTGGTGGATAAAACCGCAAGTCTGGATTGACCAGACTCAGCCCAGAACATCGGGCTAC
>JAIFNF010000017.1 GCA_020047885.1 Gammaproteobacteria bacterium
CTTGAGATTAAAAAAGCACTGCTGGAAAAAAAGCTTGATCCGCAAAGTGCGGATTGGTGGGGTCCCGAAAAAATCAAGGAGTTCAAAGCAGAATTAGCGGAGGTTAATCTGCAAATCGCCGCCGTAACAGCCAATCTAGATAAAAACGGCCAGGAATTCGACGAAGGCGCAGCGAAGATTGAAAACGCCGGAAATAAAACCGACGCCCTTCGGCAAAAAATGGCGGACGCCAAATCCGCCGTGGAAGCCGCCGGAAAAGCCGCCCAGGACACAGGCGACGACTGGGCAGCGATGGCGGCGGACATTAAAGCCACATCCGATCATGTAGATGATACCGTCAAGCGCCTCAGTAACTTCAAGATTGACGCGCCGACGGTGGATTGGGGTGATGACCCGTTCGGCGTTCTTGAAGAGGAGTATCAAAATCTCTCGCTAGGCGTTGTCGGCAACCCATTTGAAGATGCGATTGAGGGGGTTACGGCGTTCGGTCAGGCCGCCGAAGACGCCGGATTCGGAACTGCGGAGTTTGCGGACTCCGTAAAAAAAGCGGCGGCGGAGGCGGCGACGGGAGCCAAGGACGGCAAGAATGCGATGGTGGAATGGGGGAAGGCGATTGGAAAAATACCGGACGTCGAACTCCCAGAGGGCGTCAAGAAAACGGCCGGAGTCTTTCGGGAAGCCACTCAGGCGGCGAAAGAACATCAAGGTGCTATTGACAGCGTATCCACCGTTTATGAAGCCGTGAATGGAAAAACCGTCAAGGCCACCGGTGCGTTCAAAGCGGCGGCAGACACTACGCAGCAAGCCAAGGATCAACTCGACGCCCTGACCAAAGGCGGGAAGTTGACCGTGGAACAACTGACGGAAATCACCAAAACGGCCAATGATTTTGAAGTTAAAATGGAAGAAATCGCGTCCAATGAACGGATTAAAAACATTGAGGCGGCGGTGTCGATTAAAACCGAGGGACTGAAAGCGGATGCTGAGCGGGTGAAGTCTGTTTTCGCCAGCATTGATAACACCGTGACCAGTACCGGGGATACATTGAATAGCCTGTTCGGAAACTACGCCAATGCCGATAGTTGGGATAAGCTGAAAATTGACAGCCAAATTCGACTCGAAAACAAGCGCCGACAAGAAGCGCTAGACCTGCAAAAGAAAATGGCGGAAAAAGAAATGGAGCGGATTGAAGCGCAAATTCAGGCCATGAATCGTGGCGATGCGCTCATCAAGATTGAAGGCGACGGACTTAAGCCGGAATTGGAGGCGTTTATGTGGAAAATCCTGTCACTGATCCGGGTTCGCGCCAACGCTGAGTTTAGCGACTATCTACTAGGGATAGGTGCGACATGATCAGCCTGTCCGCGCCGACCTATGACATTTCCGGCACGTTATTATTGGCCCAGGCGCGAGTCAAAAATCCCTACGATACCCAGCGCCGAGGCAGTGTGACCGCCACTCTGGATGGGGGTGTGAGCGTTTACGACACCGGTTTCTCCGAGGCGGATCAGACGTTCCGAGTCGATGTTAAGCGCCCCAGTAAAAACCTGCTGGTGGCGCTGCGCTACCTGATTGCTTATTACGCCGAACTCACCCTGTGCTGCGAGTCCGGCTGCTATTCCGCTGTGGCGTCGTTTAGCGCCAGTGGCGATACCCTGAATCTGCAACTGCGGGTCATTACCCGCCTGGATATTGATACTGACCAGCGGGATTGATCTGGATACCGACACCCTGAAAGTGGCGTTGGTGACCAGCGGCTATACGCCATCGGCGGCGCATACTGCGTGGGCTGATGTATCTGCCAATGAAGTTGCAACCGGGGCCGGGTACACCACGGGTGGAATTGCTCTGGCAAATCCAGTCGCGACCAATGCCAATATCGATTATGACGATATTACCTGGGCGGCGCTGACCAAAAACTTTCGGTATGCGGTCTGCTATAAATCCGGCAGCGGCGGCGGACTGACTAATCCGTTGCTCTGGTATGCGCTCTTGGATACCACGCCAGTGGATATTGTGAGCAATGGCAGCAACTATACAATCCAGTGGAATGCTACGGATAAGATGTTCTATCGGCCATCTTGAATAAGGGGATAGCCCATGACGATGATTTATTTTACCGGGTATTTGGACCATTGGGGAGAAGATGCTCGAACTAACTTACAACTTGGCAATAAAAATCCGGTAATTGCTAGGGGTTATGATACGTCTGGAAATTGCGTCGAAAAAATCCGGTTTGGGGAAATTGTCGCAGAAAAAACAACTATAGGTGATTATGTGTCTTGGGCTTATGAAGCCTATACAGAGAAGGGGGCATTAACTCAATTTGATGGGCCATTTCCATATCCGCTTGCTGAATTTATTGCCGTCGCAAAAGATGGAACTGTCTACATTACATTTGCCAAAAATAATGTTAGTTTCCATGATTTTTTCAGAGTTTATCATCGCAATGGAGATCGAGTTTCGTTCCCTAGAATTATTACTGAATGGTGGGTTACTGGCGGGATAGCATTGTCGCCTGATGATGATTTTATTTATATTGGCGGACAACCTAACTCAACAGACCAATCCATGCTTAGAAAATACAATAGTAAAACAGGTGAATTGGTTTGGTCAAAATCAATGCAATTGCCCGACTTAACAGATGGTGGTGTGTCTTATGATATATGCAGTTGCTTGACCGTAGACTTAGAGGGAAACATTTACTGCGGTTGTTATAATCCTCAAGGCTATGGAAGCGTTGAATATAACAGCCAAGGCTATTGGCTGGGGGGGGCCTCATTATTTGGAATTGTTGGAACTGAAGAGGTTTTTACTTACACTCACGGTGCAAACACTATTCGGAAATATGATAGTGATGGAAATCTACTATTTACTATTTACCCGCTTTCCGGCGCACCGACGACCAAAATAGTTGTCGATAATAACGGTAGTATTTATAGCACTCTGGATGGATGTTGGGGATATTTTACCAGCCCGACGGCTTGGGTAGAAACTGTGCCTTTATTTTCACCAACTGAAATTCCGCACTGTATTTTCAAATGGGACGCGTCTAATGGAAGTTATTTGTCCAGTGGATGGGATTGCAAATTGTTTGATATGGCGTGGGATGGCGCAAGCCTATGCATTTATTACTCAAGGCTGGATTTTGCGTCATCCGACCCTTATTTCCCGGCTGGATTTGCCCGGTTAAATGCAGATTATTCAGTGCAAATTCCTAGAAAAATATACGATTACTTATCAAGACTCACTGCTGACAATGGGATTGCTTATCTCGGACTCAGATCACAAATCGTAGTACAACCAGCAACTCAAACATATATTTATGGCAGCTACGAAACATTCGACAACGATAATGCAGACCTCTGGTACGGAAAAACAGGAACCAGCGACCCCGGCGTTAATGGGTCTGGAGTTATATGGCGAGACTATAGAAGCACTTTATCAGATACCTCCTATTATGAACCACTTTATAATAGCCTTGAAATAGATACCTATATCAACACAAAAACTGCACCGGATTTGGTTGATAACCAATCGGGATGGGTCACTAGAAATTGCGTCGTTGTAAAAAATACTCAATTTGATTCAATTTCACTACCTGCTCTGCTCACAATCCCATCATGGGTTGGAGATCGGTATAATCAGATTAGTGGCATTCCGGTTACGTTCAGTTTCGGCAACGCGGCTTATCTGCGAGATTATGTCGGGCCAGTTCGGCCGGTGGTTTATCGGCTATATTTGACCGGAACGCCGGATATTGAGCTAAAAATATCCTCTCTATCAATTCGCCGGTCTATCACTTCCAGGAGCCTGTCGGTGGTTGCATCTTTGGAGTCAGGCGGGCAAATGGCAGCAATTGAAGCAAGGGCTAGTGGGGATTTGGTATTGAAGCGCGGGGTGAAGCTAGGGAGCGGTATTGAACAATTAGATGAATTGTTGCGGGTTCCGTTTGATGGGATGCGCTTTGATGAAGGGCCAACGTCACTCAGTGCATCCCTAGACGGCAAATCCGTTGAAACCAGCAACGCGAAAACCAGGGTATTGACCGGTATCAGTTATCGGGCTTTGCAAGACGGAAAGCGCCGCATACGGTGTTCTGTTGATACCTATATAGCTCCTGGGGATACTGCTGATTTGGGGGGTGGTGAATCAATAATAATCGGTGAATTGGTTTACACGGTATCGGCGCAATCCGCCATCATGGAATGCACGGAGGCAGCCCCATGATCGTAACCACTGGATTCCGAATTAACGAGGTGACCACCAGAGCCTATACTGATGACGGTGTTCCACTGTGGACTGCTGACTATGGCGCGGATACTAAATGCGTTGTAATTGACAATGATGGGAATGTCTTGGTAGGTGGTCGTGACGGTATTAAAAAATACAGTATTAACGGAGTATTTCTTTTACATATTTTAGCGGGAACGAGTTTTTATGCGATTGCGGTAGATAGCAGCGGAAATATTTTCACAGCAGGACCGGTTAGTTTTGGGTACACCAATAGAAAATTAACGCCAGGCGGTGATGTGGTCTGGCAAATCAATAGAACGATAGCGATGTATTCGGTCGCTGTGGACAGCAATAATGATGTTTATACCAGTGGCGGGTGGAATAGCGGGTATATCACCGTAAAATATAGCAATGCCGGAACCCTGCTCTGGGGGGCAGACGATGCTTATAACGTTAGAGGCGTTGCGGTTCGCGGAACAAAAGTAGTTACGGGCGGAATTTATTATAATTATGGACAGACCATTCGTGTCTATGACATATCAGGCAATTATCAATGGGGTAGGAGTTATTATTCCATTAATGCGGTAGCAATAGATTCAGCAGGAAATATTTATACCGGTGGACCGCCACTGAACACTACTTATGAAGCAGTGCGGAAATACACTGGCGCTGGGGGTAGTTTATGGACAAAACTGCCCGGATACACGATCAATAGCGTAACCGTTGATGGTTTGGATAATGTCTATGTGGCGGGGGTTAGAAAGAATAACGCCACTACGCATAAATATAACAGCGCCGGAACGCTGCAATATAGCTTAGATCATGGGACAGGAGTGACCGGCATAGCATGGTTTAGTCCGCCATTGATTCTGGTATTCCCGGCACTGTATCTTGTCCTTGGCATTGGCAGTCCGGTGAATGATCTGGCGACCGTGATGCCGCCTTTCAATTATCGCATTGGTTTGGCCCTTCCTACTTATTCAGATCCACCGTTACCTCCCGATCTAGCCGGTATCCCGGTCGCCAAAATCTACCGGGCCTGGGTATCCACGCCGGGCGGTTCTACCCTGGTGGAAATACCCTTTGCCTCGTTCCAATGTACCCGCCGCGTCAACGCCTCCACTTGGCTGACCATGACCACGCCGGGCTATACGCCGGGCTTGGTGGAGCAACTGGCGGCCCGGATTGGCGGGGAACTGGTGATCGATGCCGGGTATCGACAGGCCGATGGGGTCGAACAGTTGGGTTTGTTTCTGCAGGCTACCGTGACCGCTGTCGAGTATGAACGGGAGCGAGGTCAGGCTACTATCCGGTTGACGGCACGGGTCATCAATCCGGCCTATTCGACCACATCCCGAACGCTGTACGGCATTCAGAACCAGAATAGCGATAACGGACGGATGACGGTCATCTGCGAAACAGACCCACTACTGCGGCCCGGCGATACAGTGACGGCGGCGCGGGGCATGGCGTTCACGGTGGGGGCGATCCGCTATGCGGTCAGTCCGCACGGTTCCATCATGGAATTGACGGAGTCGCTGTAATGGGTCAGGCGACGATTGTGGAGGCGATTGGCGGGGGGCTGTACCGCGCCAAACCGGTGTGGGATTTCACCCGGATCGATCTGGAATTGCTGAATTTGCAGGCACAGCGGGAAAAATACTGGGGCGGTCTGTTGCGAGTAATGGCTCAAAAACGACTATTGGCAGATGATGTATCGACGGCCCTGGAGACCATGGATGTCGTGATCGAGCAATGGAAGCAGGCGCTCATCGATAAACAAAAATCAATTCAGCCGTTGGAGCCACCAACCGCAAATAATCCACAGACTGGGCAGCCGTGGGAAGATCCGGATCGCGCTCAAGATGATTTGTTGCGGGACGCCATCAATGCGGCTCGCGCCGATGGCGGGGCGGAACCGGTTACGATCAATGCACTACTTTCCGAAGTCGCTCTGGATTATGCCCAGTATCAGGGACAAAACGGGCGAACCGGACATTTGGACGCACAAGGCCGTGGCCCGGAAGTACGGATTGCCCAGAAAAGCTACGGCTATACTGCTCCGGTCGGGGAGCTGCTGGCCTATGGAGTGGCGTCGGCGGCGGGGGTGGTAGAAAACTGGAGGCGTGATTATGCGTCGACGTTGCTTGGTGAGTTTGTTGATGTCGGCGTCGCCTATTGCCACTCATCCTCCCATTTTGCCGGGCATATCTGGATCGCGATACTGGCGACCCCCGGCCCGTCGCCAGCAACAATAACGCCGCCAAAACCCGACCCGGCCACCGAAAAAGCCACTGAGACTGAGGCGGAACTGCAAAAGGTGAAAATCCCGAAACTCGACGATCTTAGCCCGGAGCAACTGAGCAAGGCGATACAAGCTTACGGGATTGCCGGACTCACGGCGGAAAATTTGGCGCGGGAAAAGCGCATCACGCTGCTGGAATCCATCAAGAATACCCCGGCTGCGATGGATGTGTGGTGTGTGGATTATGATGAATCCCTCGCAGTCGGAGCGGTCGTGGATAGTCTGGAGGTTCCTGGGGTCTGGAAAGAGCCGGGTAACACCCGGACATCGGTACTGTACAAAGACACGTCCCGCGAAAAAACCGTCTCATGGATTGAACGCAGTTGGAACTTGCCTGCTGGGGGTAGATTGGGGCAGCCAACCGGAATACTCACCCCGGCAGATGCGCTGACTGATGCAGCGGCGTTCGTCAATATCGCCCTGGAGCCGGGTCATCTGAAATGGATGCCGCAATGGCGCTATGCTTTTATCACCGCGAAAAGCGGGGTCACGGCGACGATTTCAATCTCAGCAGAATCCGCCAGGCCAGCCAGCAATGAATCGCCGCTGTCTCTGGACCGCGTCGCCACCTATACCAATGTCCCATTTCGCTATCCGTGCGGATCAGATGTGTTCACAGTTGATGACGAGATCGTCGTGCTGTTTGAGGGGGCGGCCCGCGATCAGCCGGTCATCATAGGATTTCGGCGGGAACCGAAAAGCTGTTCCGGTCGCCAGAGTTGGCAGCAGTTTTTTTGAGGGTAGGCTTTCGCCAGATTGTCGCCATCCTTTGTCTAGGCTAGGCGCAAGGGCGGTAAAGCAGGGCGTAAATTGGCTGGATTTGGCGAATTGGAACCGGGCAAGGCTGTTAAATCAATGGGTTATAATTAACCCTCTCCCACACTAGGAGAGGGGAGCGATACTAACCGGCTGTTTTTTCGGAAAACATTAAAGGCGCTTTCGCCGGATTGTCGCCAGCCTCCAACCGGGCTACGGCATGACGGGCGCTGGTCGGCGCTAAGTGCGCATACCGCTCAGTCATCACGACGCTGGAATGCCGCAACACCTGCGACACCTCCAACAGCGGAACGCCCGCCTGCACCAACCAACTCGCGCACGTATGCCGGAGATCGTGAACCCGGAAATTCGCAATGCCCGCCGCGTGGCATACCGTCCTGAAGGGCGCTTTGACGTCCTGAATCCGGTTGCCCTGAGTGTTACAAAAAACATGGGGCGCTGCCGGGCAATGTTCCGCCCGAAACCGGGCACGATTCAACAGCGCTTGGCGAGCCACCTGATTCAACGGAACGCTGCCGCGCTGACCGTTTTTCTGAGCGTCCAGATAGATCAGGTTTTGGCGGAAATCGACCCGGTTCCATTCCAGGTTGAGCATCTCCCCTTTCCGCATTCCGGTATGCAGCGCCAACCGAATAAAGTCCACCAGGTAATCGGCTCGACTGCCCTTCGCTGCCGTGACCAGTTGTTCCGCCTCTTCGTGCGTCAACCAGCGCACCCGACCCGGCGGTTCCGGTAAATCCAGATTCGCTGCCGGATTCGGCAAAGCGGCTGCCGCATGGTGACGGTTCCATGTGCTGATCGCGGCGCTCA
>JAIFNF010000117.1 GCA_020047885.1 Gammaproteobacteria bacterium
TCTAAAGAAATTGATCGCTCAATCGCCAACCCTGGCGCTGGAATCCTTATGAATGAGAAACGCCTGCTGATTGTTGATGATGAACCTGCATTCGGAGAATTCGTCTCCCAGGTCGCCCAGACTCTGGGTTATGAAGTGCGCATCACAACCGATGGCAAGACCTGCCAGGAATGCTATCCCGACTTCCTGCCCACCACGATCATGCTCGACATGGTGATGCCCGACATGGATGGGAACGAACTGTTGCTGTGGCTAGTGCAACAGGGCTACTCAGCCGATCTCATCATCACCACCGGCTACAACCCCGACTATGCCAGTGATGCAAAAATTCTAGCAGAATTCAACGGATTACGCACAGTAACCACTCTGGTCAAACCGTTCAGCCTCGCTCGCTTGCGCGCCCTGCTCGGCGGCCAAGCCTCTCCGACCCGGTGATGCGGTAACCGGCTTTGATGAACCGTTGCATAAATTTGAACCCCATCGCCCGGAACATTGAACGTGCGGTGAAAAAACGCCCGCTGCACCGACAATTGTTGCTATCCCACCTGTCTGTAGCGCTAGTGGGCATCATCATTCTGCTCGCCGCACTGCTCGCCACCTACGAACTGCGCAGCCGGATCGTGTTGCTGGCGCATGAAGGCGCGCCTATGGCTCAGGCCTCCTTGCGGGTACTCGCTGGGGTGCAGTACTCCACGGCCAGCCTGCGTGGTTGGGTCAGTCTGGGTGACCCCCACTTTCTACAAGACTGGCGCCAGGCCTGGGATCAGGATATTCAGCCCGCCGTGGCGGTTATGAAACACTGTCAGCGGCTGTCCAGTGAAACCTGTGTTCCAGGACGCTTGCAGGAATTGCAAGCGCTGTTAACCGAATTACAGACCGTCCAGAAGCGCGTGCAGACCGCGGCAACCCCTGAACATTTCCCGCAAGCCGTGACCGAACCGGTCGATCCATTGGCTCAACAACTGATGACCTTGGAAGCCGATCCGTTGGTTAATCGGGTCATTGCCTTGGCGACGACTATGGTTACCGAGGCTGAAGCGCGCCTGGAAAAAGACGCAGCGGCGGCCTGGGTCGCCAGCATCGCCACCACATCGATTCTGATCATTACGGCGCTGGCCATGCTGATCGTTGCCTATCTCATGTCCAGAAACCGCGCCCGTTCCCTGGCTCGCCCGATTGCTGCGCTGGCCGAGGCCACCCGACGCCTGGAGGGAGGCTACCCCACCGATGATCTCCCGATCAGCCGCGACGACGAACTGGGTGAATTGACCCGCTCCTTCAACCACATGCGGGCGAAGATTCAACAGGCGCAGGCCGAATTGCGCGACGCCAACGCCCTGCTGGAACAGCGGGTCGCTGAACGCACCACGCAATTAGCCATGACCAATGCCTCCCTGACTCAGGAGATCGAATTCCGCAACCAGACGGAAAAAGCCCTGCGGGAAAGCGAAGCACGCATCCGCGCCATGACCCGTGCCATTCCGGATCTGGTGTTCGTGGTCGATGCCGAGGGCCGTTATCGCGAAGTGCTCGCGGCGGGACGGGAATGGGATACCCACCGGATCACGCCGGTTCCGGGTCGATTCCTGGCAGAATCGCCCCATCAGGAACGGAGTTCCTGTCGGGAGTCGGCGAGCCGACCACATCCTGCGAATGCGGGAGCTGGAATGATCCCCATCCGTGGCAAGCTGCTCAGCGAGGTCCATTCCCCGGAAATGGCCGAGTTTTTTATCGAGATCATCCACCGAGCGCTGGACACCCGGCAAATTCAGGTCGCCGAATACGAACTGTCCACCACATCGGGACTCCGCTGGTTTGAATCACGCACCGCGCCGCTCGATATCCCCATGGGCGATCAACGCGCCACCACGATCAGCCGGGCGCAACTACGCTTGTTCGATCTGCCCGAAAGCCCCCCGGTGGAAAAACTCGCGGCCATTGTCGTCGCCCGTGACATCACCAAGCGCAAACAAGCGGAAACTCAACTCCGTCAAGCCCAGAAAATGCAGGCCATTGGTCAGCTCACCGGTGGCATCGCCCATGACTTTAATAACCTGCTGGCGGTGATCATGGGCAATCTGGAACTGCTGCATGAGCAACTGGTGGTGCATCCCCGCTTGTATGAGCTGGCGCTGCAAGCCCTGCGTGCCGTCGACCGGGGCGCGGCGCTGACCCGGCGACTGTTGATCTTCGCCCGCCGCCAACCCCTGCAAGCGCAACCGACCGATTTGAACAAGCTGGTGCTAGGGATGATCGAACTGATCCGCCGCACCCTGGGCGCTAATATCCAGATTCACACGGTTCTGGCACCGGATCTGGAGCAAACGTTTGTCGATCCTGACCAGTTCGAAAGCAGCCTGCTCAACCTGGTTATCAATGCCCGCGACGCCATGCCGCAGTCAGGACGACTGGTGCTGGAAACAACGAATGCCTTTCTCGATGAAGATTATGCCGTCACCCACCAGGACGTGCAGCCGGGTGCCTATGTGGTATTAACCGTCAGCGATTCCGGGATGGGCATGGCTCCCGAAGTGCTGGAACGGGCGTTTGAACCCTTTTTCACCACCAAGGAAACCAGTAAAGGCAGCGGTCTGGGATTAAGCATCGTCTACGGGCTGGTCAAGCAGTCCGGCGGCCACATCTCCATTTACAGCGAACTGGGTCGTGGCACTACGGTGCGACTGTACCTGCCACGCATACACCCTGCCGCACAGGCCACCTTGGAGATATCTGACGCCAGTCCGGTACACAAGGGCTGTGGCGAGACGATTCTGGTCGTTGAAGATGATGTCGATGTATGCCTGTTCGCGGTCAAAGCCCTGCACAGTCTCGGCTATCAAACCCATCAGGCCGGCGACGCCCAACATGCGCTCGAAATTCTGGACGCCAACCCCCAGATTGCTCTGCTGTTTACCGATATCGTGCTGCCCGGCAACAAGGATGGCGTACAACTAGCCACCGAGGCGATGCACCGCCGTCCTGGATTGCCGGTCCTGTTCACCTCCGGTTATACCGAACACATGCTGGTCAGCGGCAGTGAGTTATCGGACGGGGTAGAAATGCTGACCAAGCCCTATCGCAAGGCCGAACTCGGTAACAAATTGCGTACCTTGCTGAATCGGCACGCTAAACCTTGATGAAATCGACTGCAACAAAAACCACGCAATACCCCTGGTTTTTCATCAAGGATGACTATACTGATACGGATAGCCCGATCGAACGAACAGGGTGCAAGCGTTCCCGTTCTTTATCAAGCAAGACCCACTGTTAGCCTGCACCCATAACAATAACAATAATATGGACATATCTTCCACCGAACTGGTCAAGCCCTCCACACGGATACGCCAGTGGCTGCTTTCCTGCTCATCGATAGCCGTGTTGAGCCTGGTAGCGCTCTGCACAGCTCTGGTGTTCCTCCTGGAATGGCGTTCCCACGCGATTCTGCTGGCGGATGTACTGGTCTGGAGCCTGTTGCTGACGATTTTGAGCTTGCTGGTGGGTGCCTACTTCATCGCCGAGCACCGCGCCAGAGCTTTAGCCACCGCCAATGCGACGCTACTACGCGAAATCGACGTGCGCCGCCAGACGGAAACCGCTCTGCGTACCAGCGAAGCACGCCTGCGAGCAGTCATCCACGCCCTGCCTGACTGCGTTTTCATTGTCGATGAGAACGGCCTGTATTGCGACGTACTGGCCGATCCCCGCAATCAGTCGTTGACCGCCTCCACTTCTCTCAAGGGCAAACGGCTCCATGAACTACACAACCCGGACCAGGCGGAATTCTTTCTCGGTCTGATTCGCCGTGCGCTAGAGGTTCAGCAGATTCAAATCGCTGAATACGAACTTACGACCGGTTCGGGACGACGCTGCTTTGAATCCCGCACTGTGCCGCTGGAGGTGCGCTTCGATGACCAGCCCGCGACCATCGTGGTGGTTCGCGATCTGACCGAACGCAAACATACCGAGTCCCAATTCCGCCAGGCGCAGAAAATGCAGGCGATCGGCCAGCTCACCGGCGGCATCGCCCATGATTTTAACAACCTGCTCGCGGTCATCATGGGCAATCTGGAGCTACTCCATGAACAACTCACCGCCCAGCCCCGGTTGCTGGAGTTGACGCAGCAGGCGCTGAAATCGGTCGACCGGGGTGCCCATCTCAGTCGACGATTGCTCGCGTTCGCCCGCCGCCAGCCCTTATTGGCGCAACCGACCCACCTGAATCAACTGATTCTGGGAATGCTGGATTTGATCCAGCGCACCCTGGGTTCCGCGATCCGTGTGGATAAGGCGCTATCGATCCATCTGGGGATGACGCTGGTGGATCCCGGCCAGATTGAAAACGCGCTCCTCAATCTGGTCATCAATGCCCGTGACGCCATGCCGCGCGGCGGCCGACTGCTGATAGAAACGGCGAACGTGCTACTGGATGAAGCCCAGGTCGCCCGGTATCAGGAAGACGTGCGGCCTGGCCCCTATGTGATGCTGGCGGTTCGGGATACCGGATCGGGCATGTCCCCGGAGGTGTTGGAACATGCCTTTGAACCGTTTTTCAGTACTAAAGACGCGGGACGGGGCAGCGGGCTGGGTCTGAGCATGGTCTATGGCCTGGTCAAGCAGTCCGGCGGCCATATCACCATTGATAGCGAACCTGGCCGGGGCGCTAACGTGCAGTTATATCTACCCCGGATTGAATACCACGACGTGAACACGTCGACCGAACCTTCTGCATCCGATATGCATCTTCAAGGGCAGGGTGAACTGATTTTGGTCGTTGAAGATGACGCCAACGTCCGGCTGTTTGCAGTGACCGCCCTGGAACGGCTGAATTATGCCGTTCGCCAGGCCGGCACTGCCGCCGCCGCCCTGCAAATCCTCGACGCCACGCCAGACATCAATCTCCTGTTCACCGACATCGTGCTGCCCGGCGATATGGACGGGGTGCAACTGGCCGCTGAGGCGCAACGCCGCCGTCCCGGTCTGCCCGTGCTGTTTACTTCGGGCTATACGGAACATGCGCTGGTGGGCGATGGGCGGATCACGGAAGGCGTTGACGTGCTGACCAAGCCTTA
>JAIFNF010000308.1 GCA_020047885.1 Gammaproteobacteria bacterium
AACTGTTGACCGAAACCTTCCCCGATCAGGCCGCGCATCCCTGACGCCTGACGCCTCTGAACCTGACAGGAACACGCCCGATGATTCTGGACATTGAACAGGAAACCCTGCCCCGCGAAGAACTCCAGGCACTGCAAGTCCGCCGGTTGCGTTCGACGGTGGAACGCTGCTACCAGACCGTCAAATATTACCGCGAAGCGATGGACGAACTGGGCGTCAAGCCACAGCACATCAAATCCGTCGCAGACATACGCTTGCTGCCCTTCACCAAAAAAGAAAACCTGCGCCAAAACTATCCCTTCGGCATGTTCGCCGTGCCGACCGACCAGGTGGTGCGCATCCACGCTTCCAGCGGCACCACCGGCAAACCCACGGTGGTCGGCTACACCCGTCGCGATGTCCGCACCTGGGCGCGGGTCATGGCGCGCAGTCTGGCCGCGGCCGGTCTGCGTCCCGGCGACCGTCTGCATAACGCTTACGGCTACGGTCTGTTCACCGGCGGGTTAGGACTGCATTATGGCGCTGAGGAACTCGGCGTCATGGTCACGCCCATCTCCGGCGGGCAGACCCAGCGTCAAATCATGCTCATCCGCGATTTTGAACCCACCGGTCTGTCTTGCACCCCCTCCTACGCGCTCAACATCGCCGAGACCGCCGAGGACATGAATGTTGACCTGCGCAAGTTGTCCCTAAAAATCGGCATTTTCGGCGCGGAACCCTGGACCGAGGAAATGCGCTATGAACTGGAATCCAGGATGGGCATCGACGCCATCGACATCTATGGCCTGTCCGAAGTGATTGGCCCCGGTGTCGGCACCGAATGCATCGAGGCGAAGAACGGCCTCCATGTTTTTGAAGACCACTTCCTGATCGAAACCGTGGATGTCGATACCGGCCTGCCGATTCCTTATGGCGAATCCGGGGAAATTGTCATCACCTCGCTGACCAAGGAAGCCTTCCCGGTTATCCGCTATCGCACCCGCGACATCTCTATTCTTGACCCATCGCCCTGCCGTTGTGGCCGCACCCACGTCCGCATGAAGCGCATCACCGGCCGCACCGACGACATGCTGATTATTCGCGGCGTCAATGTCTTCCCCTCGCAGGTTGAAGCGATTCTGATGCAGACCGAAACCCTGTCGCCGTTTTACCAACTGGAAATCACCCGTGAGGGCAACCTCGATCTGCTAACAGTCAACGTGGAAGGCAGCCCGCCACTAGTGGCTCAAGGCCAGGAAGCCATGGATCGGGTAGGTCATAAGGCGCAAAAGGACATCAAGGATTTTATCGGCGTCACGGCCAAGGTCATCGTCAGGAAAGTTGCTGATCTGCCGCGCTCCGAAGGGAAAGCCGTGCGCGTTATCGATCATCGCAAACAGGGGAAGTAGGGAAATAGCGAGTAGCGATTCAATCCGGTTTCGCTACTCGCTAATTTTGTATTCCCGGCGCTGTCCAATTTTCCATACCGTTTGCCGGAGGCGCGCAACCATGTCCAACCGTAAAGAATCCATCCGTTGCATCAACCATGACATTTTATTCCACGGTTGATTTCCTGCTTCACCGAGGCCAGTTTCACCAAGGTTATTAAATCTTGGCCAGAGCGCTCAATGCTCAGAAAGCCAACCCGCCTGGCTACAGTCAACGGCTCTCCATCAGTTTTACAAAGTGATAAATGTCAATATATGACCACATCTATTTCAACTACTGTCAACCCCACCCCGCAGCCACCGGTTGACTCGATACCGATGGAGCCGTTGTCTGTCGAATCTGCTTCCCCTGCTCCAGCGCCTCCGCTCAAACCATCGGTCCGGCTACCGCGAAGCCGGGCTGGGGACAAATCAGAGACTTATCGTCCCTATCACATTGAACGGTCGCTGCTCGGCTCCCACATTCCTGAAACCATTGACCGCATGGTGAACGCCAACCTGGCGCGTGGTACGGCCGGTATCTCGCCGGTGGTGCTGTCCATGGCTTATCTTGACTGGTTGATGCATCTCGGTCTCGCGCCCGGCAAGCAGGCGCTGCTGAATGAGAAAGCAGTCCGTAAAATAGTGCGGATGACGCTGTATGCCATCAAATCGACAGCAAATCCCAATACGCCGCCCTGTATCGAACCGCTGCCCCAGGATCACCGCTTCGATGCCGAAGGCTGGCGGCAATGGCCCTATAACCTGATTTATCAGTCTTTCCTGCTCACTCAGCAATGGTGGTACAACGCCACGACCCGCACCCGGGGCGTGGATAAGCGCAACGACGCCATTGTCTCCTTTGTGACCCGGCAAATCCTCGACATGTATTCCCCGTCGAATTCGCCGTTGACCAACCCGGAAATTCTCAAGGCCACCCTGGACGAAGGCGGCCAGAATCTGGTGCGCGGCTGGACCAACTTTATGGCCGATATGGAGAAAATCATCGCCGGGAAGCGGTTGACCGAGGACGAGGAGCATTTTGTCGTCGGTCGCGATGTCGCGGTCACGCCCGGCAAGGTCATCTTCCGCAACCACCTGATTGAACTGATCCAGTATCAGCCGACAACGCCAACCGTTTATGCTGAACCCATTCTGATCGTTCCCGCCTGGATCATGAAGTACTACATCCTCGACCTGTCGCCCCATAACTCCATGGTGCGTTATCTGGTGGAACAAGGGCATACCGTCTTTATGATGTCCTGGATCAACCCGATTGCTGCGGATCGCGATATTGGCATGGACGACTATCAGCAAGATGGCGTCATCGCCGCGCTGGATGCAGTCACCGCGATTCTGCCGGGACGCAAGGTGCATGGCGTGGGTTATTGCCTTGGCGGCACCCTGCTCACGATCACCGCTGCCGCTTTGGCGCGGGATGGCGATCATCGCCTGAAGACCCTCACCCTGTTCGCGGCGCAAACCGACTTTTCCGAAGCCGGGGAATTGCTCCTGTTCATCAATGAAAGTCAGGTCGCGTTCCTGGAAGACATGATGTGGGATCAAGGCTACCTAGATGCGGGGCAGATGGTTGGCGCTTTCCAGTTGCTGCGTTCCAATGATCTGATCTGGTCGCGCATGGTCCACGACTACTTGCTGGGCCAGCGCCAGCCGCTGAATGATCTGATGGCCTGGAATGCCGATCAGACCCGGATGCCGTTCCGCATGCATTCCGAGTATTTGCGCCACATCTTTCTCGGGAACGAACTGGCGACCGGCCACTACAAGGTTCGCGGTCGCCCGGTCGCCATGACTGACATTCGTGCGCCGATCTTTATCGTCGCCACCGAACAGGATCACGTCGCACCTTGGCGGTCAGTTTACAAAATCAATCTGTTGGCCGACGCCGATCAAGTGACCTTCCTGCTCACCAGTGGCGGCCACAATGCCGGGATTGTCAGCGAACCCGGCCACGGCCGACGCAGCTATCAGATGGCCAGCCGCACCGATCAGGATCGCTACATCGACCCGGATACCTGGCAGGCCACGACGCCGAAACTGTCCGGCTCCTGGTGGCCGGCCTGGCAAGCCTGGTTGGTTAACCATTCCGCTGAACGTCAAGTCGCGCCACCACCCGTCGGGGCACCCGAAAAAGGTTTGTACCCCATTGATGAAGCGCCGGGCACTTATATCTTGCA
The DNA here is from genome assembly GCA_020047885.1 of Gammaproteobacteria bacterium. Next base: position 3,605 of record JAIFNF010000308.1, read on the forward strand.
AAAATGAATAGAAATCTCCAGACGCCCGTCCGCTCCAGTGCGCAGGATGTTGCTGAATTCCTCCGGCAAGCCGCCCGCATTCCCACCCTGGCTACGGCGCAAGGTCGGTTGATGTTCGCCATGGACGCCACCGCCAGTCGGCAACCTACCTGGGACCAAGCCTGCCAACTGCAAGGCGATCTGTTTGCCGCCGCTGCAGAACGGGGCGGGCTGGCTCTGCAACTGGTCTGGTATCGGGGTTATGGCGAGTTTCAGGTGGAACCGTGGTTGACCGCTGCCGCTGAACTCCAGCGCCGTATGGCCTCGGTGCAATGCCGGGGCGGCCTGACGCAGATCCACCGGGTTTTGCAACACGCCGTTGATGAAACGCAACGCCATCGCCTGAATGCCCTGGTGCTGGTCGGCGACTGTCTGGAGGAAGCGATAGACCCACTGTGCCATCAGGCCGGTCAACTGGGTGTTCTGGGTGTCCCGGCCTTCATCTTTCAGGAAGGTCAGGATGCTGATGCTGCACAAGGTTTTCGGGAAATTGCCCGGCTGACCCGTGGCGCTTATTGCGCGTTTGACGCCCGTAGCGCCAGCCAGTTGCGCGACCTGCTCAAAGCTGTCGCGATCTATGCGACCGGCGGCCGCCAGGCGCTTGAAGCGTTTGGCCGGCGTCAGGGTGGCCTGATTCCGCAACTGACCCGGCAGATTTGAAGACTCATGCTGGCGCGTGTGCTACTTATTGCGGCGGCTCTGATCGGGCTGTATTTACTCTTCCGTCGACTGCGCCGCTCACCGTGGCGTCGTTGGGCAGGACAAGCGGCAATCACCGTTGGAGTCACTGGTTTTCTGCTATTGCTCACCATGCGCGGCGGTGCTGAGGTGGCATTGCCGCTCTTACTGGGGCTGGTACCATTGCTGATCCGCTGGCTCAACGCCCGCCGCCCTGCCCTCCCAAATGATGCGGATGCGCCGAGCGAATCCACCGTGACGACCCGTTTCCTCAATATGACGCTGGATCATCGGACGGGTGCTATGCAGGGTCAAATTCTGGAGGGTCGTTTCACCAGACGCTCGCTTGGCGAGTTGTCCCTGCAAGAATTATTAGCGCTCCGACAGGAGTGTCTGGCGGATCCGCAATCGGTTGCGGTGCTGGAAACGTATCTGGATCGCCATGCCGAACCCGGCTGGCGTGATGAAGCGCAACACCACGACTCTCAAACCCGGTCTAATGCCGCTTCCGCAGTGATGAGCCGTGCCGAGGCTTTGCAAATTCTCGGCATCGCGTCTGACGCGACCCGCCAGGAGATTGAAGCGACTTACCGGCGGTTGATGCAGAAATTGCACCCGGATCACGGCGGATCGGCCTATCTGGCGGCTCAATTGAACCGGGCGCGAGATGTGCTGCTGCGTTCCTAAAGGGGGAAAAAATCTGATATGTCTTCAAAACCCAATATGAGCCGGGTATGGTTGATGATTATCGCCCACCCACCCTATTCAGCACTTGGCGCTTGGAAACCAGCACGGTAGTGACTGAATCCTTTTCGCAGGAGAAAAACTGGAATTTTATTCTTCCAGATGCATGGTTTAAATGGGGTTTCTGATTCAAAAAACTCCAACTCCGATCCCAATGGCCTGAACCGTGAAGGTTGATAATGGAATCCCTGTCAGTGGCCAGCATCAGCGCCTGACAGCAGCAAAATCTAGCGATGCTAGGCGGGCATCAGCGGTTGCCCCCATAGCGAACCGATTCATCTCCAGCACGGCAGTAAGCTGAATCTGCCTGCGCATACCCGGCATTGGGTGATATTCACTTCGCGCCTGGCGATCTGGTTGGCCGTGTTTTACTGAAACTGCTCAGGAGTCGCTCATGATCCCTTGCCCCGCCAATCACTACCATGTCGAACAGGCCGAAAGGTTGCGCTACACCTTTCACGCACTGACCGGACGCGATTTGATCGACCCGGCGTTGTCACCGGAAGCGGGCGCAGAAGCTCTGTTTCATGCCCCGTTCGTCGTGCTCTCCCACGATACCGCGCCTGATCCGATCCTGACCTACGGTAATCAGGCCGCTTTGAAACTCTTTGCACTGACCTGGGACGCCTTGACGCACATGCCCTCGCGCTATACGGCGGAAGCCCCTAACCGGGCTGAACGGGCGCGTCTGCTGGGGGAAGTCGCGACCCGGGGCTTCATCGATGACTATTCTGGCGTGCGGATCGCGCGAACCGGGCAGCGGTTCCTGATTGAACGGGCGACGGTCTGGAATTTGACCGATGAGGAAGGGCAGCCTTGTGGACAAGCCGCCATGTTTCAGGAGTGGCAATTGGCGCCATAAGGGGAAACGGGAACGATACTGATTCAAAGCGGCATGGTATCCCACCAGGTTCCGGCGAAGTGAGAACGCTGTATCCGATCCGATTAGCCGGTACCTGAAATCAACAGGAAAGCCAATCAACTTCGGATGCCGCGTCTACAGGGGTAGCATTCCCCGGTTCACCAACTCAGCAACGTTGGATGAGTTACCAGCCAATACCAACGCCCGTTCCGTAACTTCGCGTTGTTCAAGCATCTCCGCCCAGTTGGCCATCACCCGTTGGCGTAACGGTTCCGGTAATTCTGCCAGTGCCTCGCCTGCCGCCCTGCGTAGCGCCTGAAACTGCTCCAGGGCACGTTGAGTTTCTGCAATAGGGCGTCCCAGCCAATGCGCCAGGGATGCTGATTCAAACCAGTAATGTTCACGTTCCAAGGCAGCAGCGATCTCAGGCCAGTCGGGTAACACCGCATCAACCTGCGCGTGATTCTGAACGTACAGATGCAGATACCCCAGCGTCATGGCAAACGGACCGGAGTCTTGCACCCGCTCCAGAGGTTCCACCAGCTTCGCCGTCCAAGTCGCCACTTCAGCAGCGGCCCCGGCATCGCCACTCCGCCAGGCCCACAGCGCCAGGGCGCGGAGCAGGTAAGCC
>JAIFNF010000164.1 GCA_020047885.1 Gammaproteobacteria bacterium
GTGACCTTTGCCAATCCGGCGCTGGAACGTTTGCACGGTCAGTGGCCGGGTGGAGTGGTCGGGCGGTTTATCTGGGATTTTATGGCGGACGATACCGAACGAGAATCCCTGCGCGACTACCTGCAATGGCTAGTGCGTGATCAACCGCCGCCCACAACTTATTTCTCGAAAAATCGACATGCCGATGGCGGCGTCATCGACGTGCAGATGGATTGGAACTACCGCCACGGTGCGCAGGGTCAACTGCAAAGCTTTATCGCGATCGTTACTGACATCACCGACCGCCAGCGGATGCAGGACGCCTTACAGGAACAGGCGATTCGCGACCCGCTGACCGGACTGTTCAACCGCCGCTATCTGGATGAAACCCTGCTGCGCGAACTTCACCGCTGCCATCGCTACGGCGAGCCAATGGCCGTAGCGATGCTGGATATCGACCATTTCAAGCACTTCAACGATGTCTACGGCCACAACGCCGGCGATGCCGTGTTGCGGGCGATTGGCAATCTGCTCAAAGGTTTCTTGCGGGCCGGTGACATTGCCTGCCGCTATGGTGGTGAGGAATTGACCGTAATCCTGCCCGGCTCCACGATCGACGACGCTCGGATTCGGTTGGACGATCTGAGGCGCGCCATCATGCAACTGCGAGTCATTTATAACGAGGACGACTTGCCGACGATCACGGTGTCGATGGGCATCGCCGCCGCTGGCGAGCAGGAGGTCGATGCCGCTGCCCTGCTGGGCCGAGCCGATGTTGCGCTATATCAGGCTAAAGAAAACGGGCGGAATCGAGTAGTTGTTGCGTAATTTTGTGGATAACTCGGCAGAGGGGCGCGTCCAGCCCGTTCCCCTAATCCGACGAAAACCTCCCCTGCTTACCTGAGTGGATTCCCCTCACCCCCATTCCATAGGCGTCGTGCCACAAATCTTGATTTCTGGCACCGCTTTTCACCCCTGCAAAATCAACCCCTTGCCTGTGCCATAAATCAGGGACAGAATAGGGATTATGCACCTCGGCTACGCACGGGTTTCCACCGGGGATCAAAACCCTGACCTGCAACTGACCGCCTTACGGCAGGCCGGCTGTACGCGGCTGTTCACGGATACGGCCACGGGGGCGCATATCAAGCGGCCTGAGTTGGCGAAGTGCCTCAAAGCTCTGACCGCTGGCGATACCCTCACTGTCTGGAAGCTGGATCGACTGGGGCGATCTTTGCGGGACTTGATTACTCTGCTGGATGAACTGCAAGCACGGGGAGTCGCATTCCGCTCACTGACGGAAGCCATTGATACCACCACCCCCACTGGACGGGCGATGTGGCAGATGGTGGGGATTCTGGCGGAACTGGAACGAGGGTTGATTCAGGAGCGGACACAAGCCGGACGGGCCGCAGCCATCGCTCGGGGAGTGAAGATGGGCCGTAAGGCATTACTGTCTGCGCAACAGATTAGCCATGCCCGGCAGCTACTGGCTCAGGGCGAACCCCATGACCGGGTGGCTCAGTCGCTCAAGGTGTCTCGACGCACCTTGTACCGGGCCTTGCAGGAACCTTTGCCTCAGAACTAGCACCGCAAACTGCCCAGTGATGAGCCTCTAAAGCCAGAAAGCCCGGGGTGTCAAGCGACATCAGAAATTGACCCGTTGGCGACATTGAAAATTGACCCTGCTGGTGGACTCAGTTATTGAATCGACGCGACCGGGGCGGGGGGAACGGATGGGTAAGCTGCCCTACGGGTTTACCCTCGCTGACGATGGCGTCCAGGTGGTGCCATGCCCTGGCGAGCAAACCGTGTTGCAGCGCATCGCGGGGCTTCGACATCAGGGCTACTCGCTACGACAAGTGGCCGCGTTGCTGAATGCCGCATATCGCTTCAACCGGCACGGTCGCCGGTGGAACCACGTCTTGCTCCACGCGATTTGTCAGAATCTCGATCAGCGACGAGTTCCCCTCTAAGGCCGGTCATCGGGCATCCGTGGGATTCATGTCCTTCACCTGCGGGACAGCCGGGACACGCGGGACAGCTCGAATTACCGTTATAAAACAATAAGTCAGAGAGATCATTGCATCAACAGTCAGCGGGACAGCCGGGACACATCAGCAGAAAGGAGGCGGAGAGAGGGACGGTGAGGGGAGGAGCGGGGGACAGTGAAGAACGACCTGTCCCGGAGCCGAAGGGTGCCGGGACAGGCTAACTGGTTGATTAGATTCAGCTGTCCCTGAAGTCCCGGCTGTCCCGGTCATCATCAGACTGAGCGGAATTATCGACTATGTCCTCACCCAGAATCTCACCCTTGACGGTGTAGATCCAGAGCCGCTTCTTCAAAGCCGGAATGTTATGCCGCGCTTTGAGTTTGCCGGAGTCATTGCGGAACAAGAATTTCTGCTCATCCAACGCCCTGGCCACGGCAATCGGCTCGTAATCCGGTACCGCTGCTTTCAACGTTTCGTCCTGAAATAACCACAGTTTGCGTTCTTTATCGTACCAGCCCGCACAATTGACCAACGTGCGTTCGCTGTCCAAGCCTTTAAATCTGCCACGATAGTTCAGAATAAACTCGTGCACCCGACGAGTGATGCGCTGCGCATCCGTTTCGGCGGTGCTTCTGAGCCAGCGATCCATAACCGTCTTGACGGCATTCCGAACCTTAGCTCGGGTTGTAGGAATGATGCCTAAATGGGCGGCCAGCTCGCCTGCCAGTGAAATCAGCGCAAAGCGCCGGACGGCGCGCATGGTTTCCGGCTCCGCATGGGGAGGCGCTAACTCCTTGAGCACCTTTTCCATTTGAGTATTCAAAAACTCACGCAATCGATCCTCGGAGGAAAAATCTTCCGTGATCTTCTGTATCAGCGCAGGTCCTGCCGTCCCGAAGTACTGCCCACAGGCGGTCTTGATGTCGGAAATGATCTTCCCGCGTTGATCGGCGGGAGCCTGCTCGGCAATGTCGGTGATTTCGATGTCGAGTGCCCGGTGCAATAACCCCCCCGGCACCGTCTGGCGCTGACCGTGACTGCCCGCGCTGGCCATTTTCGCCTTGAGGGAAATTTCCCCGCTGGACAGCACGACCGTCCGCCAGTCCGTCTGCTTCTGCAACTGGCGCTGGCTGTTCATCGCCCCCTTACCCTGCCCGCCGCTGAGGAAGTAAATGGTGCTCCGAATGTCCTCGATTTCAGTACTTCCCAGTTCGTCCAGCGCCAGGATCAGATCATGGTGAGCCGCCGCCTGACCCTCTAACCCGTTGGCCGTCTGTCGCCACGTCTGGAGAAACGACTGACTGTGAGCCGTCGTGGGGTCAGCGGCACACCCCCAGATCGACGCCGAAAGGAGCAATTCCGTCGTTTTGCCGGTGGTCGTGGGACCCCAATAATGTAACAACATGGATTCACAGGGGGTGATAAATTTCAAAAAGACCGGGACAAAGCCTGCGGACAACGCGAACAGCATATCGGGATACGCACACGCCGGACTCGCAATATGCTGTTGCCAGTCGGCTAACGTCCCCTGACCACTCACTTTATGCGTTGTCGTGATCGCGGTATTCGGTTGAAATTGAATCACATTCTGCACATTATGACCAATCACCCGATCAGGCAGCACATACACCAATTGCCGATAATCATCAATCCAACCGAGACGATTCACCATCAAAATCCGATGCGGTACTGCCCAATCGTTGAGCAACTTTTGAAAATGATTTGCCTGGCCGTGCGCCATCCGCAGTCCTTGATCGGCAAAGCGTTTCGCCAAAGCCTGAGCGCTTCCCTGCAACTCGACATCGGAAACAAAAAGAGTCTGCTCGACACCATCCTGATCGTGAAAACGAACAATGCGCCCCCACTTACCCTCCACGGTCCGGGTCTGCGCCGTGACAGCAATGGGGTGGCAAACCCGCTTATGTTCCTGTTCCTGTTCCTGTTCCTTCCCCTTTTTCTTCCCCTTCCCCTTCGACGGGACGACGATCCAGCCATCAGCACGATAAAAATCATCCGGCAACGGGGTGACCGTCTCAGTCTCAGTCTCAGTCTCAGTCTCAGTCTCAGTGGCCGGTTGAATCGCCGTCGCTTCCGTGGGAGGCGTCACGTTTTCCATGACCGGTTCGGCCTCAACGCTTTCAGCATCCAACAGCGATGCCTCATTCACCAAGGGTTCCGTCCCGTCCGTCCCGTCCGTCGCGTCCGCATCCGTCCTGTTCGCCAATTCAATGACGGCGTTCAATCCATCAGCAGTCAATGCATCATCATGGGAATTGCTATTGCTGTAAAAAACCACTCTATTATTAGGTAATAACGATATTGTCTCTGAACAATCAGACATTTACTGTCCTCTTGGTAAAGAAAGCAATCACCGCCTTACCCTATCGACCTATTAACGATAGGCAGGCTCTCGCACTGACTCGGGACAAACCTCCCTTGTGTCAGCTCAAGACGAGATATTGAGTCATCCCCCCGAAATTTCAAGGGTCTCCTCCCGAAAAAAATTTCTCGCCCCCACTCGACCCATGATCCTCCTTTTATCATCCCCATCGGGGACAGCCCCGATGCCTTGCGCAGTATCAACCGATGCCGCCCTCCCCATTAGTGACTTCGTTTTATGGCAAAACTTTTCGCTTAAACTATGAATTAAAACTGTGAATTGAAACTATGAATTGAAACTATGAATTGAAACTGTGAATTAAAACTGTGAATTGAAACTGTGAATTGAAACTGTGAATTGAAAATGTGAATTGAAACTGTGAATTAAAACTGTGAATTGAAACTGTGAATTGAAACTGTGAATTGAAACTGTGAATTGAAAATGTGAATTGAAAATGTGAATTGAAACTGTGAATTGAAACTGTGAATTGAAACTGTGAATTGAAACTGTGAATTGAAACTGTGAATTGAAACTGTGAACAACAAACTATGAACAGTCAATGATGTGAAAAATCGACTACGGATAGGAGGCCAACGCTGAAATAGTTTAGGTGGGTTTATTCATAGTTTGAGGTCGGTTTTGCGAGAATGCTCTATTTAGATTATGTCCATTATCACTTATAGGGCTGTCGATGTCGGCTTTCGTCATCGTTGATCGCGTCAATCCCTCATTTCAACTTTTTACCTGAAAGCAGGTCGAGGTTTACATAAATGCAGTCTTATTCAACAAAGAGTATTACAATCTTGGCGAATTACCAAAATTATTACACGTCTCGAAAAAGACATTTTATCAATTAAAACAGTCGCCACAGTTCCCCCCTATTTTTGAATTAAGCAAAACATTTAAGGTGGTGCGTAAGAAAGATATGGACGCCTTTGTAAAAGCATTTAATAAGCAGCGTCAAACTCTTGAAGAACAGAAACACAACCTGATTCATACGTTGCTGGATAATTTGCCTCACGTTACGGATTCATTATGAACTTTAAAGAACAATTTGATTACATCAAAAATCATATCGACTTGGAAAAGTATATTCTCAGTGAAAATGCCGACTATAGTTATATTGTAAACTCGATGAATCAACATATTATGAAAATTGATGTGGTGGGACATTACTTAGGACTAACCAATGCGGCCATCATTGCTTTAGAAAAACACCCCTTATTTCCTAAATCAATCCAGCATAAAAATAAACGCTACTAATGGCCAAGCGTTTGCCGATTCGTTAAAGAAAGACTGGCGTGATAAAACAATTAGTCAAAAGCGGCAACGTCGGTTAGTGTTACCTTATTTTGAAGTGTTTATCAGAGCACATCAATTATAACGGATAACTAATAACAGCAAAGAGTGAATAGGGGCCGCGAAATCGCTGTCCCTATTTTTTATTGCATTGAACAGGGCAAACTCTATTTAATAACCGCTTAGGGATAAGAGGCCGAGGCTATGATAATTTAGGGCCTCTTGTTCATAGTTTTATTGATAGTTCCACCCATCCAGTATTTTAAATAGACTTTTATCCTTTTTATATACAAATTTTCTTCCCGCTATAGACAATGCGTTTTGTTCAGCACTGTCCACAGCATCAGGAGCTACACTGATAACTTTAACACAAGGAAGTTCAAGGAAACTATGAACACGGGATGAAAGTTGTCTCACCCCCTCAAATGGGTTTTAACCGTTTTTTGAATCAACTTTATTATTGGAGTAATCAATCATGCCTTTTATGATTTGGAATTTTTTGAATAAAACTATTAACAGTACCCCTATTAAAAATATAGGTCAATATTCAGCGGTCTTGAATATGATCATCTATACCGGGACTTACAAAAATCTTAACTACGGTCAAGTCATCTGTGGATTTACCACAGCTAACAACGAGATTGTTTATAAATTCTACCCGTTGCATTCCAATGGAAAAGCAGCAATGGATGCTGATTTACAAATCTTGTGTGGCAATCAAAACTATAAAGCACAAGACTTTGATCTGTTTTCATTACTGGGTACACAGGTTTCTGTCGATGTTGACATCGTATCGGAAAAAAATAAGCCTTATCCGCATCCGATTATCAGCACAATTTCCCCCTTAAAACAGAAATTCAATGCTAATGCGATTGACTTAATTCGATTCTCTTTTGAAGAAATGGAGGATTTCGATAAATTGCCGGATTGGATACAAAAAACGATTCAAGAATCCAAAGAATGGGAAAAAATCCATCGTTAAGCTTTAAATCAGACTCGACATCAACATTCTAGCGATAGGATGAAATTGGTGTTTAGTGTAGGCGATAGAAAACGATTCAAATAGAAACGACAACAAACCGGAGTATTTACAATGAGTAAAATTATTTCTTCTCGACGCGCCAGTCAACTGGCCAAGATTTCCAAATCGACCTTGATCAACTATGTCCGAAATAACGACTTTCCGAAACCGATAGAAAACCCGAAGAAACTATTCTTATTCTGGGAGCAGCAATTCCCGGCTTCTTGGCGAAGTCATTAATAATCAATATCATATAAAAAATCTTTTTTAGGGTAGAATTTTGATTTTCTAGGGTAGCTAGATTTTAATTTTGCCGATT
>JAIFNF010000069.1 GCA_020047885.1 Gammaproteobacteria bacterium
CGATCAGCCGGTCGTGGGACACGGATTCGTATTGATGGGATAGATAGCCGTCGGTCGGCGGTTCGGGCGGTGGTCGCCGGGGAAACCAGTCGTCAGGTTTGAGTTTGAAAAATTCCGGATTTGGGCGGCGGGTGGCGGGCAGTAGCAGGGTGAATGCGCCGCGTCGAGCCAGGGAAATGCCGGGACGCCAGGCTTTCGGTTCACGCCGGTTGCGGCCAAAAATAAGTGCGGATTGCGGAGCCAGATAGTGGAAACCATGCGCCCAGTCGGCGGATGGTGCGGCGTCCGGGGGTGGGGAAGTGAGTGGTTTTTTGCGGAACATGGTGAATTAAAGCCTCTTTGGAGGAGGGAATCTTTACCACACAACGGGTGTACCGTAATCGATGAACACCGGGTCGACCGTGATGATCGGATAACCGGTGGCTAACGACTGCGCCATTAACATCCGGTCAAAAGGATCGCGATGAGGGCCGGGCAGCGCACCGGCGCGTAACCCATGGCTGAGGGCCACGGCCAGCTCTGAAAAACGCGCCTTGCGGAGGTAGTAATCTAACCGAACGGGAACATCACCGGCCTCCGGCAACTTGCCCAAGCGAGCCTTGGTGGCGATTTCCCATGCCGAGGCGGCGCTGACCCAGATCCGGTGTTCGGGATCAGCAATGGCCTGGCGAGCGGCGCTCGACAGTTTGGGATCATTGAACAGCCACCACAGCAAGGTGTGCGTATCCAGCAAGTAGTCGGTTACGCTTCCCATGCCGCTAGCTCCCGCTCAGGCAACGGTTCAAAAAAAGCTTCGGTGAGCCGACCCTGGGCAATGCCCGGTTCACGGGGTGCCAGTCCTTCAACTGGGGTGAGCCGCACCACCGGTTTGCCGGCCTTGGCAATGACAATCTCGTCACCAGCGATGGCCGCGTCGACCAGTCGGGATAGATTTGCTTTGGCTTGGTTCAGGTTAATTGCCAGCATTGATGGATTTCTCTAAAGTAGTCTGATAGACAGACCTAGTCTGTCAAGAAGACCCTTTTAGGTCAATAGGCGTTGATGCTCTGCCCGTCAGGGAGATTGCCACCGATACCGCCCAAAGCCCAGCGTCGCCTCGCCGCCAGCCATTGCGCAGCCACGGGTGCAGTGTATTTAAATTTTTAACATCGGCTTCAAAAAAGCCTCTTTTTTAAGACGCCTAAGGCAACAACAGGTACTTTCTGAGTCGTAAAATGCTTGTGAATACAATTATGCACCTTGCTCTTCCCGCGCCTTGAGATAGCGCCAGGTTTTATAGGCACCGTAAGTCAGCAAACTACCCACCGCAATCACCGCGCCCGCTGGAACCAGTACCGGCGCAGCGACTACCGTGGAAATCGTCGTGGTCGCCCCAAACCAACCGGCGATTCCGGCGGCGGGAACGGTAGACGTGATAACCGTTGGGATGGTAGCGACCGTGAGGGTTCCGCCGACCGATGAACCCGCGAGGGTAGTGACGGCTGCAATGATCTCGTCGCGCATGGGTTGTGCTCCTGATGGTGAGGGTGGGATGGCTTATGGGTTATCCACCGAAAAGGTGAAAAATGATCATCAGAATGGTCAGGATAAGGCTCAGGATGAAACCAATCATGTTCAACGCCTCCTCACAATGGATGTTTATGATGATCAACGAGCGGGTTCAGGGATTTTTCAAACCGGGTTGCCGAAAAATTGTTGGGCCTGTTGGCGATGTTCAGGACGGATATGAGTGCGGATGATGGCGATGATGGCGGCAATGACGCCGCCATCTTCCAGCCACCCCACGACCGGCAGGAGATCCGGGACGATGTCCGTGGGGAGAACCAGATAACCGAGCGCTCCGAGAATCAGGCTTTTGACCCAGGCTGGCGTCAGGCGGTCCTTGAGGCAATAGAACATGGCCAAGACATCCGGCAGAAAAGACAGCCCCCGATGGGAGCGAACGACCGTCCAGAATCCGGAGTCCGAGTAATGCTGACGGTAATCGGTAACGACGTCCGGGGTCAGATCAGCAGAATGAGCGGTCATGGCGATACCTCGGGGTTTGTGTTGGAGGGCTAATTGAACAACGAGCGGGTTGCGGTGTTTTTCAAAAAATCGCGATCATTCCAGCGCCCACATCGCCTTCTGCCAACACCGTTTTTGTTTGGGCGAAAAACGGTGATCGGCGTGTTGTCCGCCTTTAGCCCGCCATGCCCAGGGCGCAACCGGATTGCGGCGAACGGGCGGTGACGCTCGATTGGTCAGGGGTTTGGATTGGTGAGCCATCGCTGTTCTCCCGTCTTGATTGGTTAATCACTGACCAGCCAATACACCGCACCGCCGATCAGGGCCGCCACGACCACTGGGACGGCTACCAGCGTGGCAACGCCAGCAACCATACCGCCGCCGACTACGCTGCCAACTGCAGCTAATCCCGCGGGTCCAGCGCCGACAGTCGCGATGGTGGCCAATGTAGCGCCGGTACCGACAACCGCGCCGCTGTAAGTGCCGTACTGGGCAGCGTCGCAGGCCGCTTGATCATCACAATCGCTGTAGAGGGTTTCATTCATCACCTTAGCGGCCGTGAAGCCAGTGGCACCCGCCATGGCTGCTGGTCCGCCGGTGACGGCCAGGGTTTTCATAATCACTGCACCGGAACCGGTCGCAATCGCCGCGCCCGCGACGCCGGTCTCGGCAACGGCAATGCCCGTGCCCACGTTACCGGCAACTTCTGCGACGGTGTTGGCGGTTTCCTGAACTTCCCGATCAGCGCTGACCCAGGCAACAGTCTGGCCGACTAACCCGGTGCCCTCTGCCCCCAGTCCACCTGCTTTAAGGCTGGTCAATGCGCTGCCGGCCCAGACCGGAGTGGTCGTACCAGCCAGCAGGGCCAGCGCCAGGGCGTTACGCAGGGCTTGGTTCTTTCGAGTACGCACGTTCTGCATGATCAACTCCTGATGAACATGATGGGATCGGGTAGCGGCGGGGTTCTGTATCGAAGTCATGGCGGTTGTTCCTGTGGGTAGTGGCATGGGTTTTACAGTCATCAACGCGGCGGTTAGAATATTTTTCAGGTCTGCTGGATGATGGATCGGCGCGGGGCGGGTGCTTTTCTGCCATTCCGTGGAGCTTTCCTGGTTTTGCCGCCCCTTCATCTGCTACAACGTACTGCTCAGACCCTTTTTCAAAATGCCGTGTCATATGCCTCCCTGCTGGCTCGCGCCCTGAGCCTGGTGGCCTTCCTGGCTTCCTGTCTCTTTCAACGTGCTGGATGCGAGTTTTTTCAAAAAAATTTTCTGGGAACTGGTCCCGCGCCTGGAACGGCTGGAGCATCTGGAAACCTCAGCCAATCTGGAGGATGTACTCGATTTCGCTATGGAAACCGGCGACAGCCCCTTCGGGCGACTGGTTTTAAGTGACATCGCCACGCGCCTCGTGCAACGCCCTGATTTGCAACAGCGGCTCCTTGATACTTTGGAAACTCGCTATCAAGCCAAAGTCCGCGACCTGAACCGTCTCCGTCGCCAGTTTGCTATCGTTCGCCAACTGATCCCCTCTCTGCCGGAAGCCGCTACGCCCCGAATGCGCCTGCTCTGGCATCTGCTGTCTCTACCGGAAGCTAACCACGATGGCGACCCGGAGCGCATCCGCCAGTCGGCCAGCGCCTACCTCGCTGAACACACGGCCTTACGCGACGCCGACCGCGAACTGTGCGCCTACGCCGATCTTAACCTCGCCGTGCATTACGCTGACCGCTTTGAATTCAGTCAGGCCGAAGTCACGATCAGCGAATGGGTTGATGATCCGCTATTCCCGGCGCTTTCCCGACGGCAGCAGGGTCGGATGCATAGCGCCTTGGGTCAATACCGCGCCATGACGCCTCTGAAGCCGAGCGCTGCTTCGTTAAGGCACTGGAGGCGTTCCAACAGGCGACACTGACGGCGGAAGAGCGGGCGCGAGAGCAGGAACAAACCAGAATCTATCGATCGATCAATGCCCTGGATAGCAGGCTGCCCGGTGCTTTGGAACGGGTTGAGGCGGTGCTGGGGCCACTGGCGGACGCCGCCCGGATCGCCTATCTTGACCAGCGTACTCAGTGGCGGGACGGCGCACCGCAGCATCCCTGGCCGTTGATCCATCTCTATCGCGGTCTGTTGCTCTGCTCACAAGAGGAGGCGGATGCGGATGCCGAGACCCTTGCCGCGGCTCAGTCCTGGTTTGATCGCGCCATCCTGATCACCACGATGGAAACCCACGGGGCAAGGGTTAAGCTCATCGGGGCGATGATCGCAACCGTCGCGGCCTGCTGTTTTGACGACAACAGCTATGTGGACAACGCCCGGAAATTGCTGGATGAGATCCGTGTATTGCCCGCCGCTGACTTCGTGATTGACGAACTGACGGACATTCTCGCCACCCCCGAACCCACAGCTATCGAACGGGCTTTGGCAACCCTACCTTTCAACTACCACTGATCCAACACGGAGCTTAATACTATGAATTTTATTCAATTAATTCTACATAAACTCGGTCTGTCTGCGCCGCCAACAGAACCGGTGACACCGCCTCCGTCTGAACCGACCGCAAACCGGATTGAGCCTTCCGCTGAACCGCCAGCGTCGCCCATAGCCTCCGTCGCCGAACAACCGGTTGTTGAAACGCCGCCTGCCCTTCTGGAACCGGTTGTCGAAGAACCCCCGACAGCCGCACTGCTGGAGCCGGAAGTTGTCCCCGAACCGGAACCTGCGCCAGAAATCGTGGTGCGCACCCCGACGAGGCCTTTGCCAGAATTACTCAAGCACATTGAAAGACTGTCATTATGGGATCCGCCTTCAGCCGTTGAGTTGGAATTGAAAACGGTGTTGGCCGAATGCCGCGCCAGTTACCCGGATCAGGAAGAAGCGATCCAGGCAAGAGTCCAGCGCGGCCAGGAAGCGCGAAAACTCTTAGAGGCTGTCTAAAAACTAACATATTGACTTTAAATAACTTTTTTTGTAAAATATAGGTAAAAGTAGGGTATGAATTAAAAAATTATT
>JAIFNF010000243.1 GCA_020047885.1 Gammaproteobacteria bacterium
GCAAAGTCATTCAACGTGCGGATGGCTATGGCTATTCGCAACAACCCAACCCAAAGGCCGCCGAACTGCGTTCGGCCCGCTATCCCTCCCCAGCCTGAAGGCCGGGGTCTCTCGCGGAAAATCTGATGAATAGAACGGGATTATTGAAAAGAATCACGGTTGATCCGAGTATTTTTGGCGGCAAACCGATTATTCGTGGGCGACGCCTCGCCGTTGAACACCTGCTGGGGATGCTGGCGGCCGGCGATACCCCTGAGATCATTCTGTCTGGTTATCCTTGGCTGGAGTTGGAGGATATTCAGGCTTGTCTGATTTACGCGCATTGTCTGGTGCAACATGAACGAATTGAACCCCTTATTCTTGATTGCGCCGCATGAGAATATTGCTTGATTCCTGCGTATGGGGTGGTGCGCTTGAAGCCTTGCGCCAAGCGGGTCACGATGTCATCTGGTGCGGCGAGTGGGATCGTGATCCCGGTGACTCTGAAATTCTTTCAATCGCTTACCGTAAACAGCGTGTTTTGGTGACGCTTGATAAGGATTTTGGGGAATTGGCGCTTGTGCATGGAGCCCCTCATGCGGGTATTGTCCGCTTGGTCAATTTTTCCGTCAGACAACAAGCCACGGTCTGTCTCCAAGTCATCACGCTGCATGGCGAAGAATTGCGGGAAGGGGCTATCGTTACTGCCGAACCGGGAAGATTACGCATCCGTACTGCTGATAATTCTTCTCAATAATTTGAAATACCACGATAAAATGCTACCGCTATTTAATGGAGAGCACCCGCCGTGTTGACATTCCAGGCTGGTCAAAACTTTTCCCTGAGTCAGAAAACGCCCGGCATCCAGCGGGTTGATCTGGATCTAAGCTGGGAACCTGCCGAGGGTTCCTGGACGCTGGACGCCAGCGCCTTTGCGTTGACCGCTCAGGGTCGGGTGCGTAGCGACGGGGATTTCGTGTTTTACAATCAGCCCGCGCTGGCCGATGGGGGCATGGTCCTTGAGCAGGAGGGTCGGCGCTTTGCCATTACTCTGGCCAATTTACCCGCCGACATTGCCCGGGTGGCGATTGCCGTGACTCTGGATGCCGAAAACGGCCAGACCTTCGCGGCGTTGCGCCGGGTTCGGCTGGAATTGCGCGATGGTGACAACCAGACCGGGATCGCCAGCTTCACTCTGGACACGGCGGGGATGACCGAAGCCGCCATGATTCTCGGCGAACTGTACCGGCACCGGTCAGAATGGAAATTCCGGGCAGTTGGTCAAGGTTTTACCGGTGGATTAGCGGCGTTAGCAAGCAATTTTGGCGTTGATGTGAGCGATGAGGCTGAACATCCGGCAACGCCACTGGCCGCCTCGGAACCTCCACCGACTCCAGCGCCCGCGCCACCCGCACTCCCCGCAGTACCTGTGTCAGAACCCGCTCGCGCTGAACCGGCTCTACCACCGCCCGTGCCTGTCCTCGACTTGTCGGCTGGCCCCATCGCTTCCACCGATCAACTCAGCGCCCTGTGTCGTGAACTGGAACAGGTCGGCAACGACTTCCTGGGCTGGATGGATGAGCATCCCGACCGGGTGGGACAGGAGAAAGCGGGTCTGGCCAAGGAATTTCGCCGCTTCACCGCACAAGCCCGGCGCTTGCATCAGGCCGTACAGCGCCCGATGTGCGCGGGCGTTTTCGGCCCTAGCCAGTCCGGCAAATCCTATCTGATTTCGGCGCTGGCGCGTAAAGGCAATGCACCGCTGTTGGCGGATTTCGCCGGTCAGGAAATTGATTTCATTCGCGACATTAATCCGGAAGGTGGGCGCGAATCGACGGGACTGGTGACGCGCTTCACCCTGCAAACCACGCCCGGCGCCACCCCTGCTGCGCCCGTGCAAATGCGCCTGCTGACCCAGACCGACCTGGTCAAGATGATCGGCAACACCTATTACTCCGACTGCGATCACAGCGACGATGAGCTACTAACGCAGGGTGCGGTGAATGAATTGCTGGCCAGTCTGACCCCGGCAGCGCAGGCGACGCCGGTCGATCCGCTAACCACCGAGGATGTGTTTGATCTGCAAGCCTATTTCGAGCGGTACTTCAAAGGCCAGGAGCGCGTGCGGCTGTTGCGGCATGGCTATTGGGAACAAGCCGCGCAACTGGCTCCCCGGTTGCGGATTCAGGAACGCGCCAAGCTGTTCAGCATCATCTGGGGCGAGGTGGACGCGTTCAGCCAACTGTACATGCGCCTGTACAACGGTTTGCAGGGTCTCAATTTCGCCACTGACGCCCAAGCCGGGCTGGAAGCGCTGCTGCCGCGTGAGCAGAGCATCATTGACGTGCAGACGCTCAAGGGTCTGGGAACTGGTGGCGGCGGGACGTTGACCCTGATCGGGACCAATGGCGCACGGGTGACACTGCCGCGTAGCGAAGTCACCGCGCTGATTGCCGAATTGCGCATTGTCATCAGTGAACAGCCCTGGGATTTTTTCCAGCACACGGATCTGCTCGACTTCCCCGGTGCGCGTTCCCGCGAGCAGATCAAGGATTTGCCCACGTTCCTACAAGGTCAGGATGCGCTGCAAGGCTTGTTCCTGCGTGGCAAGGTCGCCTATCTGTTTGAGCGCTATTGCGCCGAACAGGAATTGACCAGCATGTTGCTGTGCATCGGCCCCAGCAATCAGGAAGTCAAAACCCTGCCGGAGATGGTGTATGACTGGATCGCCAGCACTCACGGCGCGACCCCGGAACTGCGGTCTCAACAGCCGACCGCGCTGTTCCTGGTGCTGACCAAGTTCGATATGGAGTTTGAAGAGAAGGCCGGCGAGAAGTCCCCGGAAGGCCGCTGGACGACCCGGCTGGACAGTTCGCTGATCAACTTCTTTGGCAAGCAGCATGAATGGCCGCGCCAATGGGATACGCAGGGCGTGTTCCGTAACAGCTACTGGCTGCGCAATCCCAATTTCAAGGCCAAGCACATTTTCGACTACGAGGACAATCGGGAAACCGGCGTCCGTCCGGGTGAAAAGGTGCGGATTGAGATGTTCCGCGCGGCCTTCCTCCGTGATCAACACGCCAACGGCCATTTCCGCAACCCGGTAGACGCCTGGGAAGCGGGCTTCACCCTGAACGATGGCGGCATCACCTATCTGGCACAGAACCTGCGGCCGTTGTGCAATCCCGAACTCAAGCGGCGGCAACTGACCGGCCAGACCGCGCAGTTGCGGGCGCAGATGACCGAACGCATTGATCACTACCATGTCAGCGACAACCCGGAACTGGAACTGGAGAAGCGTCTGGAAACGGCGCGATTGGTCGCGGCCAGCCTGATTGACTGCGCGGGTGAACAGCGGTTCGGTGAATTGTTGCGCGCCTTACAAACCGATAGCGACGATCTGGAAGGTATTTATTACCGGATTGAAACCCGGGTGCCGGACGAAAAGGCGGCGGTTAGCGCCCCCACGATTGGCGCAGCGGTGGATACCCGGAAGATGAAGGCGTTGCTGGGGTTGGGAGGATCTACGGGAGCCGGGGAGGAGACGCGCAAGGACGACGCAGCACTGTTCGCCAGTGAGGCGTTGACCGAGTGGATGCGGGATTTGCAGGATCTGGGTGGTGATGCGTCGCGGTGTGATTACTATCGGGTGCCGGCGGCGCTGATGGCAGAATTCGTTAAGGAACTGATTAGCGGCGTCCAACGGTTGAAGCTGGAACAACGGATCGTCGCGCAGACCCGGCAAGCGATTGGCTTCCGCATGAAATTTGAGCAGATTGTGGCGCTGCCCGCGAAGCTGACCGCCAACCTGCTCAATGGCTACGTGGATTTCCTGGGCTATGACGCGCAGGCGCTGGACAAGCGGCCGCAACTGGCGCTGGACAGCGGCCCTCGTCCGGTGTTTCCGCCCCGACCTGCGCCACGCGGCGGACCTCAATTAAGCGAACAACAGTCCACCTACGATCAGGATTACTACACCGACTGGATTCGCGCTTATCTGGATTTAGTGGAACGCAATGCCCGGTTCCATGACGGTGCCGAAGTCGATTTGGCGGCGAATCGGCGATTGAGTGAATTGCTGGGGCGGTTGCGGGCGTAACCCGCCGACTTGCCGAGGCACCGATACCACCCTGTTTTCCATATTTTGAAGGATCCTGATGCGCATTCCTCATGCAGAACAGGCGACGGTTGATCTGCGCAAGCTGCACGACTACCGCACCACCCCACGATTGCCCTGGTCACAAATCCGCACTGTCCTGCTGGACATGGACGGCACCTTGCTGGATTTACGCTTTGATAACCATTTCTGGCGGGAGCTAGTCCCGGAACGCTACGCCGAACGCCACGGCCTGCCGCTGGATCAGGCTCGCACCCAGATCCGAACCCGCACTCAGGCTATCGAAGGGACGCTGAACTGGTATTGCCTGGATCACTGGGCGCGGGATTTGGACTTGGACATCATGGCGCTGAAACGCGAGATCGATCATTTAATCGCCGTCCATCCGCATGTCCTGGAATTTCTGGACGCCCTGCGTCGCGCTAACAAGCGGATTGTACTGGTGACTAATGCTCATCAGGATAGTCTGGCGCTGAAAATGGAAAAGACCCAACTGGCAGCGCATTTTGACGCCCTGATCTGCGCCCATGATCTCGGGCTGGTCAAGGAACAGCCGGAATTCTGGCCGCGGTTGCAGGACGTTGAACCATTTGATCCTGCGACAACCCTGCTGGTCGACGATAATCTGGACATCCTGCGCACGGCGCAGGACTATGGAATCGCCTGGCTGGTGTCGGCGCTGCGTCCGGATTCGGCTGATCCGCCGCGCTTACCCGCCGGTTTTCCAGCGATTCATGACTTTTCCGAGTTGTTGCCCGTCGTTTAGAACAGTCGTAACCGTTCCCCCCCCCACCCTGGCCCCCCCCCGCAAGGGGGGAGGGAGCTTGCACAATAGCCTGTTATGGCACTCCCCCTCTCCACTACGAACAGTCCAGCGGTGAGGGCGATTTTAAAATGCATGAACTGCAACCCGGCCAGAATCAACCCATTGGCAGTGGGCGCATCGTTGTCGGCATCAGCGGCGAACCGCGCGAAGATTTCGAAGCGAAAACCCAGACCGGCGCGGTCTTGCTAGGCACCGACGGACAGGCGCGTGATTTATCCGATCTGATCAGCGCCGAGCAGCCCCGCTCGCCGGAGGGTTCGGTGGTGTTCACCGGTTATCCTCCGGCATTTTGCATTGAACTGGACTCTATCCCGCCAACGGTAACGCGAATTGCCTTAGTGCTGGCGGTGAAACCCGGTCAATCGGCGGGCGTCACCTTCGGCATCTTCACCGCGATTCGAACCTGGCTCACCGACGCCGCGGATAAACCGGTCTTGCTGTTTCCGCTGCCACCCGCCACCTATGGCGAGCGGGCGATGGTCATGGCGGAGTTGTACCGTTACCACGGACAGTGGAAATTCCGGGCGATCGGCCAGGGCTTTGCCGCGGGCTTGCCCGCACTGGCCGCGCATTTTGGCCTGCGCTTCCCGGAGGCGCTTCCCGCCGCCAGTCCCGGATCGCGCCCGCCTGCCAGTCCCTCCGCGTTCAGCGGTACCGGGTTCTGCGTTCATCCCGACGGCTATGTGCTGACCAATTACCACGTCATCGAGGGCGCTCGGGACATTCAGGGGCGCTCGCCCCGCCAGCGCTGCCGACTGGAACCCGTGTTCGCTGACCCCACCAACGATTTAGCGTTACTGCGGACTGATACGCCCCTGCCCGGCATCGCCACGTTCCGCGAAGGACGCGCAGCGCAATTGGGCGAATCGGTGATTGTTATAGGCTATCCCCTGGGCGGGTTACTCGGTTCCGGGCCGCAGGTCACGACCGGCAATGTGAGTTCACTGATTGGCCCTGGCGACGATACCCGCGCCCTGCAATTCACTGCGCCAACGCAATCCGGCAACAGTGGCGGGCCATTACTCGATAGCGATGGTGCGGTAGTGGGCGTGGTGAGTTCCAAGCTGAACGCGGTGCGCGTCCATGAAATGACCGGTGACATTCCCCAGAATGTAAATTTCGCGATCAAGGCGGCACTGGCGCGGGGGTTTCTGGAAGCGGTCGGGATTGACTATCAGAGCCGCAGCCCGCGAGCGGCGCGTTCGACCGCTGAGATTGCCGCTGAGGCCCGCGATTTTGTGGTAAAAATCGAGTGTCAGGCTTAGCCAGCCCCTACCTCTGTCCACCAGGCGCTGAGGGTTGAACCACAAACAACCGTTCCCGGTAGAAGCGCAACTCATCAATGGAATCGCGGATGTCCTGTAACGCCAGATGAGTTGAGGACTTGTTGAAGCCCTTGATCCTTTCAGGATACCAGCGTCGGCCCAGTTCCTTGAGCGTGCTAACATCCAGATTGCGGTAATGGAAAAACGCTTCGAGTTCTGGCATACACCGCGCCATAAACCGCCGATCCTGGCAAATGCTGTTG
>JAIFNF010000333.1 GCA_020047885.1 Gammaproteobacteria bacterium
TTACAGGCACTGAGCTTGCTCGTCGCCGGCTTCCGTGCCGGCGTCCGCGTGGGTCAGCAACTCCGGGAATAAATATGGGTAATGGTCAGGTATAGGAAAGCTATAGTCCGAAAAAACCATCGATCCAGCGAACTCAATTCAAAGGTCACCCTCATGTGTCGACAGCTAAACTTCTCAAGGGAATTACCCCAAAGATCTTGGCTGGGAAGGCCGCTTAACCCACCTTAAAAGGGCTGGAGTCCGAACCTTATGGTGGGGATTACAGGCACTGAGCTTGCTCGTCGCAGGCTTCCGTGCTGGCGTCCGTGTGGATCAGCAACTCCGGGAATAAATAGGGGTAATGGTCAGGTGTAGTAGAGCGGTGTGCCGTCATCGCGCTCGAAGTGGTTGCGCTCGCGCAGGTGTTTGGCGGCGGCGAATACGTCAGGGGTGACGATGCTCTCCAGCAGACGTGCGAATTCGCTGTCGGTGAGATGAACGCGGTTAAGCACCTCGAAATGCTGGCGAAAGTTGTGTTCCAGCGCAGCGCGATCGCAGATGTCTGGGCGGTATGGTACTTGAGGTCGCCCAATTTCTCGATCAGCGCCTGTTCGATTTGTTGTTCAGTCATGTCCGTGTGCGTGCCCTTGTTGAATTATTATTGACACCCACCCAGGATTTAACCTGACTTTCGCTGACTTACTGCATGGAACGGATGTCGCCCCGATAAAGCGATGAGGTAGCCAAGCTAATCAAGGGGTTCCGCGTGCTCCCGATCGTCTTGCCTATTTGACTCTTCCGCGTCTTCTCGTTTCAGCACACCAAGATGTTGCGCATCTTCGCGGCAGATTTCATCGCCCTTGTCGTTCTGAATATGTTCACAATCCCGGCTTTCGCAACCGCCGGACAGGCTTGCTAGAACAACGATACCTGCCAGAATAAAGTCATGTTTCACGGCAAACCTCTGCTGATACCGGAACAACAAGCAATCAATAACGGCACTTCGGCACTCCGGCGAATGTTTCACGTGAAACCATGAAACCTGCTATGCGGATTTAGTGATCACGGCATTGCTCAACGCGGCGAATGCTGCCAAATTCAGAGTTTCCGGACGGGCGACGGGATCAACACCGGCGCTTTCAATTTGCGCAGACTCCAGTAATCCCCGCAGGCTGTTGCGCAAGGTCTTGCGGCGCTGCGCGAAAGCCCGGCGCACCACTTCGGCAAACTGCTGTTCATCCCGCACGGCCACAGCCAATGTTTCACGTGGAACCAAGCGCACGACCGCCGACCGAACTTTAGGCGGCGGCTGGAAAGCGCCCGGCCCCACGGTAAACAGCGCTTCAACCTGACAACGATATTGCAGCATCACGGACAATCGCCCGTAGGCATCTTCGCCGGGACCCGCCGCCATCCGTGCGACCACCTCCTGCTGCAACATGAAGTGCAAATCGTGAAGATGTTCCGCCTGAGCCAACAGGTGAAACAGCAGAGGCGTAGAAATGTTGTAGGGCAGATTGCCAACGACCCGCAAGCGGGAGCCATCTTCGACCCGCAACTGCGCAAAATCAAATTTCAGGGCATCGGCCTGATGAATCCGCAACGTCCCTAGTCCTGCACACTGCGCGTGCAACGGCTCCAGCAAATCGCGGTCGAGTTCCACGACATCCAGATCCCCAACCGCCTGCAACAACGGTCGGGTTAATGCCCCTAAACCCGGACCAATTTCCAGGCGACAATGTGGGCAATGACTTGGGGATCATGCAGGAAGTGTTGTCCAAAGCGCTTACGCGGTTGATGCCGGGCGGGGATTTGGCTCACGGTTTTACATCGACTGCCGTCGATTCCGTCGAACGTGGTACGCGCATCTCCACATAGGCCTCATCGCGCAACCGGCGCAGCCACAGTTCCCATTCCTCATCGGAACGGCGTCGGAATAGCGCCTCGCGAACCCGCACCCGCTCGGTTTCGGGTGAGGCCTGACCTTGGCGGCGTTCCAGCACTTGAACGATATGCCAACCGAACTGGGTTTTAAAAGGCGCACTGATCTGGTTGACCGATAACATGCCGAGTTCCTGTTCAAATTCGGGAACCAACATACCCGGCGACACCCAACCTAGTTCACCGCCGCGCGCCCCTGACGCTTTATCCTCGGAACGAGTGCGCGCCAGCGCTGCAAAATCTTCACCCGCTTCAATCCGCTGGCGCAACTGCTCCAGTTGCTGGCGGGCTTGATCATCGGGCAATTCCGGGGAGGTCTTGAGCAGAATATGCCGGGCGCGGGTTTGATTCACCACGCCCGCCACGGTCGGATTCTCAGGGCGGGAGGTGGCGTTACGACCTCCACCGCCGCGCACGTCCAGCAGTTTAACAATATGGAAACCGCTAGGACTGCGGACCAGTTCGCTGAACTGCCCCGGTTGCAGTTTCGGCACCACGTTAGTGAAGATGGTCGGCAACTGTTCGGCATCGCGCCAGCCCAGATCGCCGCCTTCCAGCGCCTGTTGACCGGCCGACACGCCAGCCGCCAGTTGCCGAAAGTCTTCGCCCTTGCGCAACCGAGCCAGTACGTTATCCGCCTGACGCTTAATAGTCGCAATTTGATCCGGTGAGGCACCCTCCGGCACAGCGATCAAAATCTGGGCAATATGATATTGACGACCGCCACGGCTGCTACCCGCACCCGGATCATTGCCGCCGGGACGCTCATCGCTCGGGCTGCCGATTTGCGTGCGCACGCTATCAACATCCTGTTCGGAAATCTGGATCTGGCTATCCACCACTTTCTGCCGTAGGCGTGCCGCGATTAACTCCCGGCGCACATCATCGCGGAACCGAGCAAAACTCATGCCATCATTTTCAACATTTTGCCGCATTTGGGTCAGGTTCATATTGTTGCGCCGGGCCAAATTATCAATGGCCGCGTTCAGAGTCGCATCATCTACCGTGATGCCAACGCGCTCAGCGGCGCGCAACTCCAGTTGGGACAGAATCAGCCGCTCCAGCACCTGATTTTCCAAGATCAGGCGCGGCGGCATCGGCACTTTTTTCTGTTGCAGTTGGCGTTCGATGTGCGCGGTAGCCGCGTTGAGTTCACGGCGCGTCACCACATCATCGTTCACCACCGCCACAATCGCATCCAGGGTACTGGTCGCGCCTTCGGGACCGGGACCGAACACGATTTGGGTTTGACCCAGAAGTGGCACGCCCCCCAGAGGCAGACACAGCATCAGGCGAACAAGCAACGTGTTTATACGGATCATCTCAAGGGAACTCTCAGTAGCGGATCGGTTGATAACCAAGGATAGAACTTTGGAGGAGGTTGCCAAGACCACTGCCCAGTCGGGACAGCCCTTTCAGTTCCAGTTCCAAGTAAAATCCGGTCTGTGCATCCTCATCAACCGGACTGTAGCGGTACTGACGGGCAACAGCGCGTAATGCCCAGCAACAATCTTCATATTCGAAGCCCGCCAGCGTTTCCAGATTACGTCCGATGTTAATGGCCTGATTCCAACGTGCCAACACCCGCCACTGCGAACTGAGCGGCCAGAGCAGCGAGGCATCCACCGAGTGAATCTGATCGCCGGAATCCAGCGCCTGCACCGCAGGATCACGGTCGCGCAAGTAGGACAGGTTGACCAGTTGCCGGGGATTGGCGTAATAACGCAGGTCGAATCCACTGCGCAGGAAATCGTGGTTATCAGGTTCCAGTTGCACCGCACCCTGCACCGACCAGCGGGATGACAGATTCACCGCGCCTTGGGCGATAACTCCCGAACTGTCCGCGGTCTCCGGGGGCGCTTCGGGATATAAGCCCACCTGGCGATCCGCAAAATACTGAATTTGCCCGACGCTGGCTCGCAACCGCTCGCGGCCACTCCCCCCGTCGATGAACCGGGTGGTCAGCGCCGTCGTCAACTGATTCGCATCACCCAGGCGGTCAGCGCCGATAAAACGATTCTTGCGGAACAGCCAGTCATAATCACGATCCATCCGGGTGCTATCGAACAGCGGAAGGTCATCCTGATTACGGTAGGGAACATAGAGATAAAACAGGCGCGGCTCCAGGGTTTGGGTGCCCGAACTGACGCCCAGCCAGTCCGCCTGGAGTGGCCGGTCGAAGATCAGACCGCTGTCCAGACTGAGGATAGGTGCATCACGGGTTGGGGCAGAGTTAGCGTCCGCAACGGTGTCTTCAAGCTGGTAGCCGGTATAACGGAACCCGGCCTCGGGTTTGAGATAACCCCAAGACTGCTCCAGCGTCCAGCCCACCGTGGGCCACAGATCCAGCCGCGTGCCGGTCACAACATCCGATTGCTGGAAATTGACCAGCTCACCGTACATCTGATAATGCACACCACTCGCCCCAGTCGGCCAGACCCCATCAAACAGCAGTTGCGGCAACCGTTGATAGGGATTGCCGGTATTCGCGAAGATGGTCGGATTCAGAATCTGATAGCCCTGCACCCGCGCCAGCGCCTGCCACCAGTCGCCAGAGTAGCGGGCGTCCAGATGCCGCTCCAGATAATTGACAGTCAGAAAATCCAGATTGTTGTTCAAATCCCGGAAGTAGCGGTCATCGGATACATACTCGTAGCGTAGATCAGTGTAGACATTGGCCAGTGGTGCAGCGCGGTCACTGACGGTGAACGATCCCCGGTCGCCACCGTAACTGCGATCCTCCGGAATATACTCGGTGCTAATTTGTCCCTGGTGTTTGGGATACAGGTACCGATACTCCACGCCCAGTAACACTCCCCGTGACGCCATCAGTCGTGGGGTCAGGGTCATATCGTGGTTGGGCGCGATATTCCAGTAATAGGGAAACTGGAAATCAAAACCGGTCTCGCTGCTATAACCCTGACGCGGGAACAGAAACCCGGATTGCCGTTCATTAGTGGTGGGGAATGACAGATAGGGAAAGTAAAAAACCGGGGTGTCTGTGAACGCCAGGGTAATGTGACGCGCCTCGCCGCGTTGAGTCGCTTCGTTGATGCGCAGATCACGCGCCCGCAGTTGCCAGAATTCCTGGCCACGGGGACAGGTGGAATAAGTGGCTTCTGCCAATTCGGTCAGTTGTTGTGGTTGGTTAACGCGAACGTCTTTGGCATGGCCTTGCGCATCGCGTCCTGGCAGATAATAATCGGCCTCCCTAAACCAGCCGGTCTCGGCATCCAGATTGACTTCAGCGTGTTGACCCCGCAGCGCCTGATAGGGATCGCCATAGATGAACTCCCCGTCGATTTCAACCCGTTGCGCCGTGCGATCCAGAGAAATTCGCTCGGCGCGCACACGTTGATCACCCCGCGACAGGCTCACGTTGCCTTCCAGCAACGAATAGGTCGCGGAAGACTCGACCCGGTCGGCATCCGCCTGGAGCGGCAACTGGTCGGGCGGCGGCGCATTCAGCGTGGCGGGAACAATCTCACGAGTCAGTTCATCGGGTTCGCAACGCACCCAAGGATCGAGGAGATTGACCGATTGCGCCTGGACGCCGGCCAGCGGTAATAAAGCCAGAAGGCTGACCGTCAATAGTTGATAATGCGGCATCACGGAAACAGAGTCTTACGCCGGAATGGAAACGCCCTAACATCGCACAGATTGACCTGTGCTGCAATTATCCGCTTGAGCGCTGATCGCCAAATGTGGTTCTTCACACCGATTTTAAACCCATAAAAAACCCCGGTTATCCGGGGTTTTTTAGTCTGCAAACGCGCTCAGCGGGTAATCACCACCTTCTGGTAGAGTCCGCCGAAGAACGTTTGCTTGTCGATAACCGCCTGACGCGCCTCCTCGGGCAACCAGTCCACCAGATCTTTGTGCCACAGATCCATGGCGAACGGTTCCAGCGTTTTGAGAATCGGCGTCATCACATATCGGAACGGGTTCACCCAGTCCGGTCCATGATAGTCCACGAAAATCACTTTGCCGCCCGGTTTAACCACCCGCCATGCTTGAGCCATGGTCTGGATGCGCACGTCCTCCGGTTGTTCATGCAGCAGGAAGAACAGCACTACGCAGTCGAAGCTGGCGTCGGCAAAGCGCAAATGGGTCGAATCCTGATGATGCAGGCTGATCCGTGCAGCATCGCTCCCCAACTTGGTTTGCAGATTATCCAATTGCACTTGAGCCACATCGACTACGTCCAACCGTCCTTCCGGCCCCAGTCGTTCCACCAATTGCTCGGTGAAATTACCGTACACACAGGCGACTTGCAGGATGCGGCCATTACAAAACGGCTCCAGTTCCGTCAGCGCCAGGTCGCGCAATTTCGCAAAATTGCCCCACAGGATCAGATTCACCAGCCATTGCCGTTCAAAAAACCGTACCGCTGCCGGATGCAGATAGGCCCACCAGTAGATTTGCTGTAGGTAGAGCGGCACCGGTACGGGCACTGAGTGGGAGGCATCGAACTGGGTCGTTTCTTCCATCTCTGGTTTTAAGCCCGGGCTGTGATCCATCAACGGAGGTTGGGTCACAGCCACCGCGCCTTGGGCAGATTCAGAACTTGTCATGCAAAAATTTCCTTAAGCCCCAACGGCGTCAGATGCGCAACAGGTAAATCAGCGTGAGCAGTGTACCCAGACCGGCCAGTGAATAAACCACCACAGCGACCTGTTTATCCGCACGGAAGCCGAAATCATGCACGGTGACCCGCAACCGGTGAGCAGCGTGCCAGAGCGAGACCAAAATCACGCCGAAGATGATCAGCTTGCCCAGCCACCACCCGGCGAAGGCATGGATCGACTCATAGGTGAACATGTCTATGTTGTAGCGCATGGCAGCGAACAACGTGACCAGCACCAGCGCCGGGGTCACAAACGCGGTGACCGTGCCGCCGGCAGCGAACAGACCCCAGAAGATCGGTTTGTTGGATTTGGCCATCATTAAATTCCCCAGACCAGAATGATCAGCGAGACCACTGCCCACGCCGCGTAGTGGGCGTTGACGATAATGTGGCCGGCTACGAATTCCTCACCCATTTGGATTGGCATCGCCTGTGGCGTGACCACAAACCATGACAGGCTGTGGTAGACGGTGGCGATCAGCACCGCCACGTTGAACAGGACGCCCAGCGGACTGTGCAGTGCTTGCACAAAGGCCTCGAAGGCTTCTTGGCCGTTCGCCAGTGCGCCCAGACCCCAGATCAGCAGGAAGGTGTAGGCGAAGATGAAAATGCAGGTGACTTCACGAGCCATATACCGCTTGTAGCGCGGATGGCTGAGAAACCAGGTCGTTTTGGAGACTTCACGAACATAGGGTTTGCTGTTCATTTCTTCATCCACGGCATCAAGTGCTCTTTGTACCAGTCGATGGTGCTGGCGACCTTGATCTGCTGCAACGCGCCCGCTGGATCGACGTGTTTGGGGCAGACCTCGGAGCAGGCCCCGACGAAGGAACATTCCCACACGCCTTCGTCAGAGGCGATCACTTCCTGGCGCTGATCCCGTCCGCCATCACGGGAGTCTTGGTTGTAGCGGTGCGCCATCGAGATCGCGGC
>JAIFNF010000311.1 GCA_020047885.1 Gammaproteobacteria bacterium
CTGGTTTTCTTTGGCGACGTTTTTTTGGCTGTCTTTTATTATTTTTACTTTGCGCTTCTTTCAAACAAGATATAAACTCATTTAAGAGTATATCGAAAGATTTAAGACCTAGACCGACTAACGATCTCAATTGACGATCATCTTGCAAAGCTTTTGAAATATCGAGGGGAGTCATTAGTATTTTTCTCCGAGGATCAGCGCCACAAGGCTTAGGATCGGGAATTTTAAATTCTAACTTATTGAATAAAAACGATTAAAAAATTAACTTTATTTTAACATATTGAATAATATAAGTTAAATTATTTATGAACAAGTCTATTTCTCATCACGGGAAAATTTACAGGACCTGATTTTACAGGAAGAAATTAGCAGGGGGCGTAAGCTGTGAAGGACGCCGCTGGAAAAGCGGATTGCTTTGCGTTTATCAATTTGATTAGAGGCAGGAATAGCGCATGTTACGAGTCGTGGTGTTATTGATCATTGGTGGGTGGGGGGTGCACAGCGGGCTGGCGCTTGCGGAAACTGGACAATTCATTCCCGAAACGCAGGCCCAGGCGGCGGTATCGGCTGCGCCGGTCACTGCGCATGACCCTTACGAAAACTTTAACCGCCAGGTGTTTGCGTTTAACGCCTGGCTGGTGCGGGATGTTGTCGAGCCGGTGGCTTACTGGCTGGGCGAGAATCTGCCCTCGCCGATTCAGCAAGCCGGTTCCAACATTTATAACAATCTGGTGGAACCGGAATTCATTGTTACCAACCTGTTCGCCGGGGACCCTGAAGGGGCCAAAATATCCGGGCAACGCTTCCTGATCAATTCCACGCTGGGCATTGTCGGCATCTGGGATGCGGCAAACTGGTTGGGGTATCAGCGCCGGGAGGTGGAGTTCATCGAATCGCTGTGCGCCGCAGGCTGGAATCCGGGGGAATTTATCGTGCTGCCCGCGATCGGGCCGGCCAATACTTATGCAGCAGCGATGGTCACCGGCTTTTTTACCGTGGAGTGGTATGTGCTTTCCTATGTGTCCGCTACCCTGGCGACCGCCGATCTCATCGTGGATCTCAGCGCCTCAGCCGCCAGTTTGCGCTACGCCCGGGCGGTGCCTGGCGAACATATTGCTGATCCCTACCAAGCACAGCGCGAAGAGTTCATGCGTTATCTCGACACCCATTGCCAAAGGCATCCGGGGGCCGGATAACGCAAACTCGGCGTTATCTATTGAGAACGTCCGTACAGGCTGTCCGCTATCCAGGCACCGAGTACCCCGGAGGTGATAACAAAAATGCGGCTGGCGGCGGCGGCGGCAGGGGTAATAATGGGCGCAGCGGTCTCGGCGCCGAGCACTAGCGGCAGGGAGCCGACCCCGTAGGTCAGAACATTAACTGCGGCCACCCCCGCCAAGGCTCCCGCAGTGAGCACGAGGGGATAAAGCGCATCGGAACTCCCGGTTTCCTGAACTGGGGCAGGTTCCGGGTTAGCGGTCCAAGCGTAATGCGCCAGCAGCGCACCCGCACCGGCGGTCATTGTCGCCAACAGACGACTACCCAAGGCGATGTCTATCGGGGTTGCGGCCAAGGGACCCGCGACGAAGGGAACCGAACCCAGCGGGTAGGTCAGCATATTGAAAGTCACTACGCCGACAATAGCGCCTGCGCCGATGGCGAGCAGTCGATAATCAGAGGGTGCCGGTTCCGGGAGAGGCCCGGCGTGGCCGGTCGTTGGGGACAGGTAGGAGACCGTCATCAACACCGTGGCGAGCACGGCGATAATCAGTTTACGCATGACATATCCTCGGAAATTTTCGCGTTGGAAAACTCAATGGTCATAAATCCAGTTGCCAAGCCAGCCGCCGATCACCGCACTCGATACGGCGTACATGCGGCTGATGCCCACGGATACCTCCGGGGCAATACTGGCTCCTGACGCTACCGCACCCGTGAAGAACGGGAAACCGGCCGGACCGAACAGGATGGCCTGGGTTGCGACAACACCGGCAATCGCGCCAAGGCCGATGATGTAGGGGTAGGCGGTCTCGGAAAGGAGTGGCGGAGCAGCGGTGGTTTGGGCGGGCGGTTCGGCTGGCAATGGGGTTGTGGTGGTGGATTGGGTATAGCCTGCCAGTGGCGACAGGCAGAGAAAAATCATCGTAAAGATGCGTAGCGATTGGCGCATTAGGTTGCTCCTGAAGTGTTTCTAAGGGAAATCCCGGGCGTATTTTGCGATCCACTCGGCGGCGGCTTCTGCTGCCGATAGAGATCGCCCTTCTTTTTCCAATACTTCCCGCTGGTAGTGGCAAATATGGCAAATCTGCTCAATCATGCGCACGGAAAACTCGGTGTTTGCATCCACAAACTTGACGCCGACGTGATAGTAATTATTCGCCCGCCGCCGCCAGACGATGGTTCCGGTCACCTCGAAAGGCGGTTCGCGTATCGGGATAGTGATCTGAATGGCGCAACCTAGGTCCAGGGCATCGGGCGTTTGAAAACACAATCCGCCGATGCTGATATCCTTGATGCGGTGCTGATAAAGAGGCTCGCAGTGCATGACACGACACTCAATAGGAATGTCGGAGGGATGGCGGATGAAATGCCGCATGGAAGTCCTCCACTCGCAACAGGTTGCACAGGCTTTTACTCCAATTAATGAAGTTTACCGGCTCTCTTCCCAAATTCATATCTATTTGGCAAAGGTGCTTTTTTTTGTAATATTACGTAATATGTATTTCATTATTTTATGGTGATTTGGTCGTCGAAAAAAAATACGAGAATTTTTTTGTGGAGGAAATAATTCAGGATAATCCTCATTACCTTGAAAAATTATCCGTGACGACTGAGTACATCATTAAACATACAAGTCAGCCGCAAACATCAGGTTAATGTTTAGACAAGGCGCAATAAACACCCCGCAGAGGGTCGGCCATCGGGTTCTGCTATGTCTGCTATGGGTCGGGCTTTAGCCTGACTTTTTTTAGCTTTTAACATTAAAGAGTTAGGCTAAAGCTCAACCTATAATAGCGCCCTCGTACCGTGGGGGACATTTTTTGCGAGATGCCTTAGCGGCTAACCACATCATTAATGGCCACATTCTCTTCCCCATCCGAATGCGGTTCCGGTCCCAGTTGTTCCTCCAGCGCTCTGCGCACTGTCTCCAAGCGCTGCTTGCAAATCGCATAGGCTCGCAAGCTCTCCTCGATCAGGGGCGCTAAGCCATCAATATCCGGTTCAGTCTGGTGTCGCAAATTTTCGGCGTTACGTTGCAGGGTGCGGTAGGCCGCGTTAAAGCTGTCAGGGCTAAGCGGGGTTATTGTCGGGTTCTTGCTGAACGGTGAGTCGTCCATCATGGAATTCGATCTCCAGGTTATTATGGGATTTTGCGATAGCGCAGGATGTGATGAGTTGACCGGCGGCGCGAACCAGCGTAAAGCCGCGTTGCAAGGTGCGCTCAGGCCCCAGACCGATGATCTCGCCGGTCAGTTGCTCCACCCTGTTCCGGGAACGCTGGGTCACAGCATACGCTTCCCAGTGGAATTCAGACCAACGCTGGGCGAGTTCTGCCGCCGCCTGCACCTGGCAACGATGACTTTCCTCGATCACCGTCTGGCGGTTCCTCTCAACCGCTTGATCAGCCGCTAGGCACTGGCGACGCACTGCCTGAGTCATGTCACGGTAGCTGTACTCCACCGCCCGCGCGGCTTTCTCCACCCGTCGCCGGGCAGTCATGGCAATCACTGCAAAATCTTCGCGGGCGCGACGGACGCTGTCCCGAATCGTGTCTTCAATAAAATGAATCACTTTGGAGGGCGTCCCCAGGGCGCGACAGGCCACTTCATCCAGTACGGTTTGATCTTTCTCATGGCCGATGCCGGTCAACACTGGAACCGGACTTAAACACACTGCTCGCGCCAGCTCCGGTTCATTGAGCCAGTGCAGGTCAGCGGCCGATCCGCCGCCCCGAATGATGACCAGCGCATCAATCCCCGGTTCGACCATGGCTTGGGTCAGTGCCGCGTTTAAACCGGTTCTGGCCGCAGCGCCCTGGAATACCGCTGGAAAATAGCGGAACTGGCAGATACCGTAGCGTTCTAGCCGCTCGGCCTCAGCCTGGAAATCTCCCAGGCCGGCCGCGCCATCCGGGCTGACGACGGCGATATGAAAGAAATCACGCGGCAGCGTTTGCTGGCGGTTGCGGTTAGCAATGCCCTCCTCCTGCAAAACCTGGCGAATCGCCTGAAGTTTGATCGCCATTTCGCCCAGGGTGTAGCGCGGATCCAGGGCACTGATTCGCAATTGCAGGCCATAACAGAGCCGCATCGTCACCTGCTCGACCTGCGCCAGAATGCGCAATCCAGATGTCAGCCGCCCTCCGGTCTGTTGCTCGAAGCGGGTCAGCAGCGTTGATGCCAGGGTACTGGAGATCATGGCGTCGAGTCGGGCGATTTCCATGTCTGCATTACGTTCCACCAAGGTCAGGTAGACCGTCCCGGAGACATGATGTTTGACATCTGCGAGTTCCGCCCGTACCCAGAAAGGTTCAGGAAAACCCGGTTGCACCAACTGCTGAATGCGCTGGATCAGTTCACGCAACGACCAGCCTTGTTCATCAGCAGGCGATTCGTTCAGTGCCAGTGGTAATGAGGAATCGGCGGGCAACCAACGGGTAAACGGCGCTAAATCATGACCCGCAGGCACATACCAGAGACGCTGATCGCGATTCCAGCGTGCGCCTAGTTGTTTGGCGTCCTCTTTCTCGCTATAGGGAACCTGTAGGAAGGTATCGACTATCATTATGTTTTAATGAAATTTCGTGAAATGTTGTATTGGATTAGCTGCTAAGGCAACTCGCAAAAAATATTCCCACACCCTTCCGAACCTGGCCACGGAAAAACACGGAAAAACACGGAAGATTCTTTTTTCCGTGTCTCCTCATACGCGGTCAAAGCGATAATCCAAGCTGATCACTGGAGGATTTTTATTGCGAGTTGCCTAAGAGGGCTACAGGTCTGCTTAGGAATGATAATTTTTTAACTTGTGCATGCCATAATTTCATAAGATTTCATTGTACTTATGAGCGTTCAGCAGGAACAGCACAATAATTGGTCCTGTAAATTTTCCCGTGGTAAATTTTGATGTATACTATTAGTATATATTACCAAAGAGAACTTTCAGACTGAGCTGAGGAACGACAAATGCTTACTATTGAACTGGGGCTCATATTGGGTTTTGAGGACGTGGTAGAATCAAGCTTTCTCTAACAAGTATCTGTTTTGACTATGTTCTTCATTAACAAACTCATAGACGAAGCCAAGTGCTACGATGAAATCAGCAAGAGGCGCTGGCCCCATGGGGTGCGTGG
>JAIFNF010000231.1 GCA_020047885.1 Gammaproteobacteria bacterium
GTCGCTTTGGCCTGAGCCGGCACCGGAATGTAGCCCAAACCCTTAACTTCCCCGGTCGTTGCTGGCGCAAATTCCGTGGCGTCCAAGGGGGCCAGGCCGCGATTCGACACCGATTTGTCCACGGTGCCGCTGTTGCAGGCGTCGATCAGCATCAGCAATTCACCGCTGTTGATCGGGCTGAGCAGGCTGCCGATCTCGTCGTCCAGCAACACATTCTCGGCTTCCGCCCCGCTCAATTTTGCGTCGTGCAGAATTAACGCTTCGTCCTTTTGATCGGATTCATCGCCGTTGACGTCCTTGAATTGGCCGCCGTGACCGCTGAAATAGAACAGGGCGCGGTCGCCGCTGTTCATGCCGCTGACCAGTTTTTGCAACGCGGCGCGGACGTTGGCGTAGGTGGCTTGCTGATCCTGCAACACCTCAATGTCGCTAAAACCCAGCAACGGTGCCCAGTGCCGCATGATATTGACGTCGATGTCGATTCCGGACAGCGAACTGACCGATTGATACTTACCGACCCCGACCAGCAACGCCCGGTTGGCGGCCTGGGCGGGGCCGGCCAATAGCAACGCAGCGCTCAGGATGCTGATGCCCAGCGGTTTAATTCCGCACATGACGGGTTCTCCCTGGCGAAGGCGGTTAGCGACGGACGGTAAAGGCAAAGTCGGCGGCATCGGCTGGAGCGCGATCCAGCGCAACGCCCTTGCTGTCCAGGGCGCGGACATCGTTGGCGGGCAGGCGACCGTCGCGGCTGTAGCGCACCACCATGCGTTGCGGACCAGCGGGATCAGTGATCGTGCCGGTTTCTTCATAGGCGCGGTTGGCGCGGACTTCGCGTTCCACCAGTCGCACCAGGTCGCCGTCCGGTTCACGCAGGAAGACATGGACGTAGCCATCTTCGGTCGCGCCGAACACCAGTCGGAAGCGGTCGCCCAGGCGGTAATCCGTGCGATCCATCCGCACAAAGGGCAAGGCCGCGCCGGTGGCTGGCGGTGGCGAGTCCGTGCCCGTGCGGCGCGATTCGCCGTTGACGGTAAAGGCGATTCGGCGAGTGATCGTGTCGGCGCTGGCGGTTGGCGGTGGAGTGCCGTCGCGCTGGATACGGATGCCTTTTTCGTCAAAGGCGCTCTCCAAGGTGGCGGCCTTGGCGGTAAAAAGCCCATCCGCCCCGGCTTTGGCGACCCGTGTTGGGTCAATATCCAGCCAGCGGGTGCTGGCGATCAGGGTAATTTCATGCGAGCCGGCTTCATCGGCCAGAATTTTCAGGCCAGGATTGGGCAGGGTATGCGTCCAGCCGCCCTGATATTTGTTGCCGGTTTGCGCCTGGCTGGGCACCAGCAGCAGCGCATCGCCATGTGGATCGCGGGCGTAGGCCCACAGGTAGAAGGTGCGGTTGCCACGGACTTCAAACTGGATCGGTTCGCCGTTGGCGTATTGGGGTTTGACGCCGGTGACATCGAGTTGCAAGGCACCGGCGGTGGGTTCGATGCGAACCTGCTTGGTATCCATATCGGCGGCGGACGGGGGTTCGGGCGGGGGTTGTTGCGCGGTTGCAGTGGCACTCAGACTCAGCAGCAGTGCGGCGGCGATCATGGGTTTCAGCGGGGTGGTAGTCATGCGTAGTTTCCTCTGGGTAGTGAGACGGCTGGATGCCGCCTTCATGAAAGGTTGACGGACAGGGACAAGTTTTCTGACGGTTCAATATGATTTTTTTGTAAGCAGATGCTGAATACGAGGAGCGATTTGTGCTGGTGGGAATGAGCCGCGAACTCCGGTTATTGACGGTCTGCTACCCTCTACAGGGAGATGAAATAATCCGGCTGATTTCCGCTCGCAAGGTGACAGTTCACGAGGAGAAAGCTTATGCGCGAAGAATATGATTTTACCGGGGCAAAACGCGCTAAGGATGTACCACATCTTGCCCAGCTTCAGGCCGAAGTCACGCAAGGCAAAACGCAAATGATCCTCTTGATTGATGATGACCTTTTGGCGGTACTCCGCGACCGTGCCGGGCGCGAGGGCAAAGGCTATCAGACGCTCATCAACGACACTCTGCGGGTCGCCTTGGCTTCCGAAGCAACCTCATCTTAGGCGATTTCCTGAAATGAAGCCTGCCCCTTGGTAAGGGGGGAGATCGCGTTTTGCTGGTTCTCCCCTTTGCTAAAGGGGCGAGATCAAGCCCTGATGGATATAGCCTTCACCGGAAATCGCCGAAAATAATGAACGCGGGGCCTTTGGCGATCCGCTGGCCCCGCGCCCCTTCTTTCCTGACCATTCTATTCGGCGCTCCCCTCCTTGCGAGTCCTGGAAGCGGACTCATGATCACCCGTTCATCACGCCCGCTACATTCGTGAATGCAGCAGTTCTGGACCACGGGCGGGCTGGCGAGACGGAAACCGGCGTTGTTGTTGCGGTTAGTGGGCGTGTTCCTGTTGCGGTTCGCCGAACGCACCCTGGCGGGTTTGTTGTTCCAGGAACCCCCCCGCAGCGCACGGGGGCCGTCTATCGGTCCGCTCCCGGTATGAAGGGTAGCGCATTAAAAATGCTTTGGCATAGCCCTTCTGTGTCCGCGTGGCGGGCATGACCGAGCCAGGCTTGCACGCAGGGATTGATGTCAGCCAGGCTCATCCGGCCTTGGGCATAGGCGCGAGTGAAGTGACGCAGCCGTCGGCGGAAGCGCAGGCCGTTATCGTTACGCAGCCGTCGCCGGTGGGGATAAACCACATAACCGAGCAGGTTGAGACCGTCATGGGTACGGCTGATCTGGGCTTTGCGGGGATGCACGCGCAACCGTTCCTGGTTGAGATACTCGGTAATGGCGTGGCGATGGTCATGCAGCGCGGTTTTATCGTCGGCCAGCAGCACCATGTCGTCTACATAGCGCAGGTAGGCGGGAACGCGGCGCTGTTCCTTGAGCCAGTGATCAAAGTCGTCGAGGTAGAGGTTGGCGAAGAATTGGCTGGTGAGGTTGCCGATGGGAATGCTGCGCCGACGCTCGGCGGGGGTGAGTAGATCATCGCCAGGGAAGTAAAGGGGTTCGCTCAATCCTCCCGGCCCCCCTTTGCCAAAGGGAGGAGTGCTGATGGCGTTGTCAGGACTGCCATCAATGATTCGTTCCAGCAAAGCCAACACTTGGGCATCCGCAATGCGTTGCCGCAATTTGGCTTTGAGCAGCGCATGGTCGATGGAGGGAAAGTAGCGCTGGATGTCGAGTTTGAGGACGTAGGGGTAGCGTTGCGCCCAGCGTTGATAACGATCCACAGCAGCGTGGGTGCCCTTGCCCCGGCGGCAGGCGTAGGAATCATGAATGAAGGTGCGATCCAGCGGCGGTTCGATGACGTTCATTACCGCATGATGCACCACCCGGTCGCGGAATGGGGCGGCGGCAATCTGCCGGGGTTTGCGTTCGTAGAGGGTGAAGAGTCGATAACCGCCAGGCTGGTAGGAACCCTCCGCCAGTTCGCGGTGCAAGGCCAACAGTTCGGATTCCAGGTTGAGTTCAAACGCCACCGCGCCAGCGCTACGGGATTTGCCGCGCCGGGCTTGCCGCCAGGCTTGCCACAGATTCTCGAAGTCGATGAGTTGCGGCCAGAGGTTTTGCAGGCGGTTCATCGTGCGTTCCCTTTCCCCTTTGCCAAAGGTTTTATCGAATGTTCTTCTCCCCCCTTTGAAAAAGGGGGGCCGGGGGGGATTTCTTACGCCCCTTCGGCCCGTGAGCGCAACCAGCCGCCAATTTGCCGACCCAGATCATCCATCAGCCGCGCCCCCTGTTCGTAGCGTTTCAGCGGAATCACCCGCAGTTCGTGGGCCAGTCGCCATAAATGCCGTTCGATTTCCAGGGTGCGGTTGGCAATG
This sequence comes from Gammaproteobacteria bacterium, assembly GCA_020047885.1. The sequence continues at coordinate 3,856 of JAIFNF010000231.1, forward strand.
GTCAATGCGGCGCGTTTCTCGCGGCTGTAGGCGGCTTCGACCAGCGCCTCCAGTACCCGCAACAAGCCGGTTTCGAGCCGCTCGCCCAAGGTAAAGCGCCGGGCGCGGGGAAATAAATCCAGTTGTGGAATCAGCCAGACCAGCAGTTCGTGGCAGGCTTGTACCGCCCGTGGGACCGCATCACGCGGTGGATCATCAACCATGGTGGATAACTCCCCTCAAAAAAATGGCGCGGAAAAGACCGCGTGCTTCGCACGCGGTAAAGGGTAAAAGACCAAAGAACAAAGGGTTATAACGATCTGGCGAGACGGAAACCGGCGCCGAAGTAGCGGTAAGTGGGCGTGTCCCCGTAGCGGTTCGCCGAACGCACCCAGGCGGGTAAGCCGTACCAGGAACCCCCCCGCAGCGCACGGGGGCCGGTTGTATCATTAAAATTACATTCTTTCTCAGAACCCCCATACTCCTTGTCATACAGCGAACACGTCCACTCCAACACATTCCCCATCATGTCGTTCAACTGCCAGGCATTCGCCCGGTATTTGCCCACCGGGGCCGGGTACCAATAGCCATCACTGCACTCGTGCTTTTCGGTCCAGACCAGTCCGCCCGGCGATTTCGCCCGATCCGCCACATTGGCATATTGACAGGCCTCGTTAGCATTATTTCCCCAGTACCGCGCCGTCGTCGTGCCCGCCCGCGCTGCGTATTCCCATTCCGCTTCGGTCGGCAGCCGATAATCGTTTCCCGTCTCCTGTTTCAACCAGGCCGTATATGCGACCGCGTCATTCCAGCTTACGCACACCACCGGATAAGTGTCCTTTTGGGTATAACCCGGCTTCCGCCAATGGGTTCCGTCCCGGTAGGCTCCTTTCCCATCCTTCTCGCTCCACCCATAACAGCCCTTTTCACCCCCCACATTCTGCTCGGCATCAGTGCGATGATTGGTCGCCTCCACAAACCGCTTGAATTCCCCCACCGTCACTTCGTTCTTGCCCATCTCGAACGCGCTCACACACACCTCATGCTGCCGCTCGTCGTCGTCCCGACCTTTCTCGGACGCCGCATCGTCGGGTCCTTCGATGAGCGCTGCGGCTTTTCTACGGGAGCAGGCGCTGGCGTCGGCGCGGGGGTGGGCGCTGGCGTTGGTGCTGGCGCGGGTGTCGGTTCCGGTTCCAACCGCGCCTGCGCCATTTCCGCATATTGTCCCTGCGGATGTTTCTTCAAATACGCCTGAAAACACGCCGCTTTCCCGCACTTCTCCGCCGATTGCCACGCAATCAGATCGTGATCCACGATCGGCATCGGCGCTGTTGGCGGGGGAACCGGCGCAGGCGCAGGTGCAGGTGCAGGCGCTACCGTCCCCATCCCCGCCAGATAAACCGCCTCCGTCCCCGATTCCCCATAGAGAAACGGCGTCTGCTCGCCATTCGTCCCCCGTTTCACCTCATCCCGCACTGCCCCAAACAGTCGTTCCAAGGGCAAGCCCGGCTGTGGCAGATACTTCAGCAGCGCCGCCGCATAGGGGCTATTTCCGCCCGCCACGCCATCTTGCGACCGTTGCCCGGCTCGCGCCGCATACGCCACATAGGTCTGCCCGCCAAGCCCCGATAAACCGCTTTCGCGCCATTCGTTCGCACCATGTTGTTCGCCAGTGGGTTGTCCCGGCAGGCATCCAGAATCACCAACCGATAACCACTCACCCCGCTGACTTGATCCAGCACTACGTTCAGCGCCACCGCTTCCAGCGACACATCCTTTTCCCGCTCCAACACCGCATCTTTCGGAATCAGGTAGTTTTGCCCGCCCAACTCCATCCCATGCCCGGAGAAATACACCACCGCCGCCGTCGCGTTCTGCGCTTGTCGCCCAAACTGCTTGAGCGCCGTGTCCATTTGCGCCTTGCTCTGATTCAACAAGGGGCCGGTTACGCTAAATCCTAAATCCTTCAGTGTCTTGGCGATCGCCTGTGCATCCCGTTCCGGGTTGCTCAAGCGGGCGGCGTTGTCGTACTGACCGTTCCCGATGACCAGCGCTACCCGTTCTGCGGCCTCCGTGGCATCGCAACCGCTTAACCCAATCAGTAACGCCAGCACCAAGCCATAGCTTCCGATTTTATTCATTCGCAACATCTCGGTTTCTCTCCCAAGGTCAATGAAAATCCCCCCGGCCCCCCTTTTTCAAAGGGGGGAGATCAGGGTTTGTGCAA
>JAIFNF010000255.1 GCA_020047885.1 Gammaproteobacteria bacterium
CCGCCAACCAGGATGGGACGGTGCTGGGGAATGCCGCACAGGTGCAATTCACCGATAGTCAGAACGTGGTGCAAACCCGCTACTACGATTTCGATGCGAGTACTCCATTGGTTGCAGACCCGCTGAATCTGACCGTGGTGGAGCCGGCGCTGCAACTATTGCAAGCCGTCGATCCGGCCAGCGTCAGTCTGGGAGACCAGGGGACGTTCACGCTGACCCTGGATCATCTCTCGACCAGTACCGCCGATGCGTTTGATCTGAAGGTCGTCGCTACCCTGGATGCCGGATTGAGCTATGTGCCGGGATCCGCAGCGGGAACAGCGGGAACCGGAGAACCCACCGTTTCGCCAGACGGTCGCACCCTAACCTGGACCGTCGCCAGCCTGGCCAAGGCGACCGATAACATCACGATCATTTACAAGGCCCAGGTCGCGAATGACGCTGTTGTGGGTGCCGGTTTAACCAGTCAGGCCACACTGACCTACGCCTCCCAGTCCGGAGCAACCGGAGCCGCTGACAGTGGCCGAACTGGCCCGTTGGCTGTCGCCGATACGCTGAACGACTACACGGCCGCGGCCGCGACAGTCATTACCCCGACCACCAACGCCGTCATCACCGCCGCCAAGACGGTGGTGATTGCCACCGATGTCAACAGCAACAGCAAGGCGGATGCCGGCGACACGCTGGAATACACCGTGATCCTCAAGAACACGAGTCTGAATCCTGCCAATACCGTCATTTTCACTGACCCGATTCCAGTCAATACGGCTTATGTGTCCGGTAGCATCAAGGTCAACAATGTTGACCGCACCGATGCCGACGATATCGATGACAGTAAATTCGACGCGGAGCAGATAACGGTTAATATCGGAATGCTGAACAGCAACGCCGAAGTCACGATCAAGATCCGGGTCGAGATCGAATCAGGCGTTTCCATCGGCACACTGATCAGCAACCAGGGCGTGGTCGATTCCGACCAGACCGTACCGACGCCCACCAACCGGGCCGATATTCGGGTGGGCGGCGATCTTGCCGCTGGTGCGTTGGTTGCCAAAAAGACCGTCGCCAAGTTCGGTGATACGGGTACCACTATTGGTAATGGCGATACCGTCGAATACACCCTGACCCTGCAAAACACCGGCACTGCGGCGCTGACCAATGTGCGACTGACCGATACCTTGCCCGCCGGTTTGACCTATGTAAGTTCGAATACCGGAACCCTGACAGCCAACGGCGCAACAATAACCTGGGTGGTCGGTAGCCTGGCCGCTAATGCCACAGTGACTGCGACTTTCCAGGCCAAGCTGGCTGGCGATGCAGTGCCCGCTGACAGCAGCCGCAATTTCACTAACCAGGCGACCGTCACCTACACCGATCCAGCCAATAAGCCGCAGGTCACGCCCACCGACAGCAACGGCATCTCCAGCGACGGCAACCAGCCCACCGTGTTCACCGCGGTGGCGGGCACCCCGCCGCAGATTGACGTGCAAAAGCGTTGGGAACTGACGGTGGATGCCAATGGCAACGGTTTACCCAGCGCCGGCGACACCCTGCGCTATACCGTCACGGTGACCAACAACAGCGCCGCTCCAGCCACCAACGTCCGGCTGACAGACACCATTCCAGCGAATACCACAGTAGTCCCCGGTTCGGTTGCGACCAACCAGGGCGCAGTAATCGGCAGCGACCCCCCGGTCTCGGTCAACCTGGGCAATCTCGCTGTTGGCCAGACCGCTACAGTCAGCTTCCAGGTCACGATCAACGCTGGCGTCTTGAGCAACACGGTCATCAGTAACCAGGCCAGCGTCGCGACTACCGAACTGGGCATCACCTCAGCGTTGAGCAATACCACGCTGACCACGGTGATCAACGAGGCACAATCGCCTACCCCAGTCGGCAAATTGGTCGTAGCCGATAGTGAGGCGTTCACCGACGCTAGCAAGGCGCTGATCGGTGAAGTACTGACCTACCAGTTGACCATCAGCATCCCGCCGGGCGACACCCAGCAAGTGCAGTTGCTGGATACCTTGCCAAGCGGCCTGCGCTACTTGGCGGGTTCCGCTGAACTGGCGCGATCCGCGACGACACTCACTGCCACGTTGAACCCGAGTGGCATTAACAGTGCAGCGGTGGACACGTTCATTGATGTGTCCGGCTACGCAGCCAGCGACAACCAGACCCTGATTCTGGCGCTGGGTGACGTCACCAACGCTGACGCTACCAACTCGGCCACCTACACCTTGCGCTATCAGGTGTTGGTGCTGAATATCGGCGGCAATGTGCGCGGGACCAACCTGAGCAATGCCGGTGCGGTCAGCTATTGGAATGCCCTGTCGCAGCCGCAAACCACCGCCTCGGTTCAGACCACCGTCACGGTTCAGGAACCCACCCTTACGTTGGGCATGACGGCCGGGATAGCCTCGTTGCTACCCACTGGCGGCACCGCGACCTATATCCTGACGGTGACTAATCAAGGCAACGCCCCGGCGTATAACGTGCGGATGACGGACGCCTTACCGGCTGTCTTCACCAGCGCCGCGACCAGCGCCAGCGGTTGTACGGTTGCGGGACTGACCCTGAGTTGCGACATCGCCGAAATGGCACCCGGCGCATCCGTCACCCTGAGTTTCACCGCCACTGCGGGAACCCTCTCCAGCAGTCAAATCACCAACTCCGCAACGGCGACCTGGACTAGCGTGCCGGGAACCAATGGCACCGGCAACGCCACCCTCGGTACGGCGGGTAATGAAGACGGCGAGCGCACCGGTGGAACCGGGACGGGCAGCAACGGCTACACCACCCCGGCCAGCGCTACCATCGTAGTCGGGACGCCGGGATTGACCAAAACCATCGTCAATCCCAAATCGCATTACGCGATTGGCGAAACGGTCAGCTATCAACTCACCGCCAGCCTGCCGGCCGGGATGAGCGTAAACGGTGCACAACTACTCGATACCCTGCCTGCCGGAATGAGCTACGTCGCGGGTAGCGCCAGCGATCCGGTCACCGCGTCCGGCCAAAACCTGACCTTCACCTTGGGTACGCTGAACGTAGCGACCAAGACCGTCACCTATCAGGCGCGGGTAGACAACGTTCTGGCTAACCAGAACAACGTCGCCCTCACCAACGGCGCGCAACTCCGCTACACCGATCCTGGCACGGGTGCCACCCAGCAAACCGCAACCCAGAGTCAAACGGCCACCGTCGGCGAACCGCACCTGGCGCTGGCGATCAACGTCACTCCGACCACTGGCCTACAAGCCGGCGACACGGTGACTTACAGCCTCACCCTCGCCAATACCGACCCGGCGACCACCACCGCCCAAAGCGTCAACCTGCAAGACCTGCTGCCTGCCGGTCTGGCGGGCGTACCGGGAACACTGATCGTCAGCGGTGCGGGTGGAGTCGGAGCCAGCGCCTTTGCCCTTGACGCCGCTGGCTTGACCACCGCCACACCGTTCGCATTGCCGGTAGGCACCACCCTGACGCTCAGTTTCCAGGCCAAACTCACCAACGTCGTAAAACCGGGCGAGCAACTGCTCAACTCGGTGTCCGCCAGCTTCGCCAGCCTGCCCGGCAACGACGCCAACGCCCGCACCAGCAGCGGTGGCTCCCATCAGGACGACGCAAACACGCTCAATAACTACAACGTCGCCGCCCAGGCTCCGGTTATCACGGTCGGCAGCGTCGCCGCGCTGGACAAGCGGTTTTATCCTGACGCCGCCTTAACCCGGTACGCGGTCGGCGCGCCGGTCACCTATCGGCTTAAATTCAGCCTGATCGAGGGTCGGACGGACAACGTGGTAGTGACCGACACCCTGCCCGCAGGATTGCGCTACCAGAGTTCCACCGTCGGGGTTGGGTCGCTGGGCATAACCCACCAGTTCGCCGACAGCGGGCATGGCCTGACCACCGTAACTGGCGCTCAGGGTCAGACCATCCTCAGCTTCGATCTAGGCACGGTGATCAATCCAGCGGACGGCCAGCGCGATAATGACTACCTGACGGTCGATATTATCGCGCAAGTCGCCAACGTCGCTGCGACCGACCCGGCGGGCGCGACGCTCGGTAATACCGCCCAGGCGACTTATCGGGATGGCGGCGGCCAGGCGCAGACGGTCATTTTTGACGCCGATCCGCAACAAGCCGGCGTTCAGCCGCTGAACCTAACGGTCATCGAACCGGCGCTGATACTGGAGAAGGCCACGGGTTCAACAACGCCCGTCGCGCTCGATGACGAAGTGACCTATGCGCTGACCGTGCGTCACCTGCCCGCCAGCGCTGCCAACGCCTACGATCTGACGGTGACCGATACCTTGCCAACGGGATTGAGCTACGTGGCCAATACCGGCAGCCCGGCACCGACGGTCAACGGTCAGATTCTGACTTTCCGCATTCCAACCCTGACCCTGACCCAGGGCCAAACGACCCTCAGCTATCGCGTCCGCGTCAACAGCACGGTGGTGGCCGGCCAGCCGCAGGTCAATCAGGCGACCCTGCGCTGGGCCTCGCAATCCGGCGCGACCGGCGCTCCAGACAGTGGCCGCACCGGCGATGGCAGCACCAATGCTGGCGGCGGCAGCAATGATTACTTGAGCACCGCCAGCGCTACCCTCACCATCGCGCCGCCGAAAGTCGGGACAATCACCGGCATCGTCTTCAGCGATTCCAACGGCAACGGCGTTCAAGATGCTGGCGAAGTGGGGATTAGCGGGGTTGCGATGACCCTCAAAGATGCTCAGGGCGTAACCCTCCGGACGACAACGACGGATGCCAATGGGCAGTACCGGTTCAGTGAGGTCGCCCCCGGCAGTTATCAGGTCGTGGAAACCGATCCGGCTGGTTTTGTCTCAACGACCATCAACACCGTTGTGGTCACGGTTCCGGCCAATGGTTCAGCGACCGCCAATTTCGGTGTCAATGACGTGAATAACAACGGGGTTCAGGACTCCGGCGAGTTGGGGATCAGCGGCGTCACCGTGACCTTGCAAAATGCGCAGGGTGCCACGGTCGGAACCACTAACACCGATAGCAATGGCGGCTACCTGTTTACCGGCATTGCCACTGGCAGTTATCAAGTCGTCGAAACCGATCCCACGGGCTATGCCAGCACTACACCCAATACGGTTGTGGTGACCGTGCCGGTTAATGGTTCAGCGACCGCCAATTTCGGTGACCGGCAACC